>JBJFHV010000001.1:0-4521 GCA_051894015.1 Acutalibacteraceae bacterium
AAAAAGGCAACTATAACATTGTGAAAATCGACCCGGATTATGTTCCCGATCCCATCGAAAGAAAGCAGGTTTACGGCATCACCTTTGAACAGGGCAGAAACAACTTTGAGATTAACAAAGCCCTGCTTTCGGATATCGTAACCGAAAACAAGACCCTTCCCGAAAGCGCAAAAAGAGATTTGATTATTGCGCTGATTACCCTCAAATATACCCAGTCGAACTCCGTTTGCTACGCAGTAGACGGTCAGGCAATCGGCGTCGGAGCCGGTCAGCAGTCAAGAGTTCACTGCACCCGTCTTGCCGGCGGCAAGGCCGACACCTGGTTCCTGCGTCAGCATGAAAAGGTGCTTTCTCTTCCGTTTTTGCCGACGCTCAAGCGTCCCGACCGTGACAATGTCATCGACGGCTACATCAACAAGAACGAAGAGGACGTCTGCGCCGACGGCAATTGGCAGAAATACTTCACCGTTCAGCCCGAGCCGTTCACGGCTGAGGAGCAGAGAGCTTACCTTGACACCATTACCGGCGTTTCGCTCGGCTCGGACGCATTCTTCCCGTTCAGCGACAACATCGAAAGAGCGAAGAAAAGCGGCGTAAGCTATATTGCAGAGCCGGGCGGATCCATCCGTGACGACGCGGTCATCGACTGCTGCAACAAGTACGGCATGGTCATGGCGTTCACCAAGATGAGACTTTTCCATCATTAATTGAAAAACAGAGGAGAATACGGAGTATGGCTTATTTATCCGACATTGAAATTGCCCAGCAGTGCAAAATGAAACACATCACCGAAATTGCCGAAACAGCGGGAATCGACCGAAAGTACGTTGAGCAGTACGGCAATTACAAAGCGAAAATTGATCTTTCCCTTTTGAATGAAAGCGATCGCCCCGAAGGCAAGCTTGTTTTGGTGACAGCGATTACCCCCACCCCGGCAGGCGAGGGCAAAACAACCACCACAATCGGTCTTGCAGACGGACTGAAAAGAATCGGCAAGAACGTTATGGTAGCGCTTCGTGAGCCGTCCTTAGGCCCCGTTTTCGGTGTCAAAGGCGGAGCGGCAGGCGGCGGCTATGCCCAGGTTGTCCCCATGGAGGACATCAATCTTCATTTTACGGGCGACTTTCACGCAATCGGCGCAGCAAACAATCTGCTTTGCGCCATGCTTGACAACCACATTCAGCAGGGCAACGAGCTTGGCATTGATGTAAGACGCATTGTCATCCGCCGCTGTGTGGACATGAACGACCGTCAGCTTCGTTTCATTACGGACGGACTCGGCGGAAGGATCAACGGCACACCCCGTGAGGACGGCTTTGACATCACGGTGGCAACGGAAATCATGGCGGTTTTCTGCCTTGCGACTTCAATCGCTGACCTGAAAGCAAGACTCGGAAGAATCATTGTTGCTTATACCTACGAAAACAAGCCCGTCACCGCCGCCGATCTCAAAGCGGTCGGCGCGATGACCGCGCTTTTAAAAGAAGCAATCAAGCCGAATCTTGTGCAAACGCTTGAGGGTACGCCTGCTCTTGTTCACGGCGGACCGTTTGCAAACATCGCCCACGGCTGCAACTCGATTCTTGCCACAAAAACCGCCATGAAGCTCGGCGATTACGCCGTTACCGAAGCCGGCTTCGGCGCCGACCTCGGAGCGGAGAAATTCCTTGACATCAAGTGCCGTATGGCAGGACTTACCCCCTCGGCCGTTGTCGTTGTTGCAACGATCCGTGCGCTCAAAATGCACGGCGGACTTTCTAAGACCGAGCTTTCCGAGGAGAACCTTGACGCACTCGAAAAGGGTATCCCGAATCTTCTTCGCCACGTTTCGAACATCAAGAACGTATACAAGCTTCCGTGTGTTGTTGCGGTGAACCGATTCCCCACCGACACCGACAAAGAGGTTGATTTTATCATTGAAAAGTGTCGTAAACTTGGTGTCAACGTTGTCCTGTCCACCGTATGGGCGGAAGGCGGCAAAGGCGGCGAAGCCCTTGCAAAAGAGGTTGTCCGCCTTTGCGAAGAGGAAAAAGGCGACTTTACCTTTAGCTATGAAGACGACCTGAGCCTTGAAGAAAAGATCAATGCCGTTGTCACAAAGGTGTACGGCGGCAAGGGTGTCACAATTCTCCCGGCGGCAAAAAAGCAGCTTCAGACGCTGACCGAGCTCGGCTTCGGCAAATGCCCGGTCTGCATCGCAAAAACGCAGTACAGCTTCTCCGACGACCCGAAAAAGCTCGGTGCGCCCGAGGATTTCACGGTCACCGTGCGTCAAGTCAAGGTCAGCGCAGGAGCCGGCTTTGTGGTTGTCCTGACCGGCGACATTATGACAATGCCCGGTCTTCCGAAACGGCCTGCGGCGGAAAAAATTGACGTTTCCGACGACGGCACAATCAGCGGACTGTTTTAACCGGTCGGCAAAGACAAAAAGCAACAGAGCTTGCCCTTTTCGGATAAGCTCTGTTTTTTTTGCGGCATCACGCAAAGGAGACGAGACAGACAAATCAAAGGCAACCTCTAAAAACATCCCGACATTCGTCATAATGCCCAACTAATGCCGTCTTAGCCGCCCCAAATCCTTGAAATACACAGAGTATTCCTGCTTCAATCCGACATCATTTGTGCACTATGCCAAACGCCTGGAGTTTTTAGAGATTGCCTAAAATTTATCATCCCTCTAATGAAAATTGAAAAGGAGTGACCTCGGAAGATCGCTCTGGCCGAAATTCTGTTGAAATCACAATTCCACTTTTCCTTTTATGCCGAATCTTGACAGCACCCTTGCACTTTCGTTGATCGCAAGTCCCATTACGGAAAAGTAATCGCCGTCAATTTTCTTGACAAGAACACCGCCGAAGCCCTGAATACCGTACGCTCCCGCTTTATCCATCGGCTCGCCCGTGGCAATATAGGATCTTATGGTTTCGTCTGAAAGCGGATAGAACGCAACCTTGGTTTCGTTTACGAAGCTTTCGTTTTTTTCGCCGTCGGTTATTGTGACCCCGGTAAACACTTTGTGTACCTCGCCCGAAAGGGTGCGAAGCATCTCAAAAGCCTGTGCTTCGTCTTTCGGCTTTCCGAGAATACTTCCGTCAAGCGATACCACAGTATCACAGCCGAGAACGACCGAGCCACGGTTATTTTTACATACACTTTCGGCCTTGATCTTTGAAAGAAGAAGCACTGCTTTTTCCGCCGAAATGTTTTCGGGCAAAGATTCATCGGCATCAGAGACAATCACGTCAAAATTGAAGCCCGCGTTTTTTAAGATTTCTGCCCTTCTCGGCGAAGCGGAAGCCAGAATAAATCGCCTGTTTTCCATTTCGGTTATATCTTCCCTTCTTCAAGAAGTCTTGCCGTCTTTAAAACAAGAGAGACTGTTTTACTGTCGGAAATTTCTCCGTCCATAACAAGTCTTACCGCCTCGTCAATACTGATTTTTTCAACGCTCAAAAACTCGCCGTCATCAAGATGCTGATGCGATCTGACAAGCCCTTTGGCGACAAAAAGATGGATAATTTCACTGCAATATGCGACGGTCGGATAAACCTTGCCCATCGGGATAACGGTTTGCGCCTTCACGCCGCATTCCTCTTCAAGCTCTCTTACGCCGGCTTCGAGCGGATCTTCGCCTTTTTCCAGCTTGCCGGCCGGAAGCTCTAGCAAAACCGTATGATACGGATAGCGGTACTGACGGACGAATAGAAGTTCGTTGCTGTCTGTCAGTGCGGCAACACAAACACCGCCGTGGTGCTCCACCACTTCACGAAGCGACTTTTTACCGTCGGGCAGTTCGATTTCGTCAACGTGAAGATCAAGGATTCTGCCGCTGTATATCAGTTTTTCACTCAGTGTTTTTTCAGTCATGTCCATTGTTCATTTTCCTTTCGTCATATAGCTTGCCCTTTCAGAATAGTATGTAGTATACGTTTCAAACTGAAAGGGTGAAAATCATGTCCATTGTCAAACCCGTCCGCTTCGATTACGAAACCCAGATTGATATTATAGAAGAATTATGCGCCGAATATCCGTTTATTTCGCCCCGCGTGCTGTCAAGAACCTGCCTCGGACGCAGTGTTTTTGCACTTGACATCGGGAACAAGAAAAACAAGGTGCTTCTTTCTGCCGGCTTCCACGGCAGTGAGTGGCTCGGCTGTCTCGTCGTTTTAAAGTTTGCCGAAAGGCTTGCTTACTGTATCAAAAACAACCGGATTTTAAGCGGTGTAGAGGTCAGAAGAGCGTTTTCCAATCTCGGGATCACGATTGTCCCCTGCGTCAATCCCGACGGAACAGAAATCGCCGTTAACGGCCTTGAAGGCGCAAAATCACTCAAAAAATTCGTCGAAAAAATTGCAGGCGATGATATCGAAAAATACAACGCCAATGCTAAAGGCGTTGACATCAATCACAACTTTAACGCCGGCTGGCAGACGCTCCGGCAGATCGAAATCGAAAACGGCATTGCGGGACCGTCAAGCCGCCGATACGGCGGAGAATACCCGGAAAGCGAAGCGGAAACAA
>JBJFHV010000002.1:0-4518 GCA_051894015.1 Acutalibacteraceae bacterium
GGTTGTGCTTTCAAAAAGCACGCTGACGGTTTTTCCTTTTTGTGAATCGAAAAATGCGCGGCGGATTATTTCGGTTTCGGACAGCATGATGTGACAGCGTTTTTCCTTTGTTGCCTTGTCAATCTGACCGCTGAATTTTTCCGCCCTTGTTCCTTTTCTGACCGAATACGGGAAAACATGGACTTTCTCAAACCCGATTTCTTTTACAAATTCAAGACTTTCCTTGAAATCCTCGTCCGTTTCACCGGCAAAACCGACCATAACGTCGGTCGTCAGCGTGCAGTCCTGAAAGCTTTCCCGAAGCTTTTTGCAGATACTGCGGTACTCGTCGGCGGTATAGTGGCGGTTCATGGCTTTGAGTGTTTTGTCACAGCCGCTTTGAAGGGACAGATGAAACTGCGGGCAAAGCTTCGGCATTTTTGCAAGCTCTTCAATCACTTCATCTGTCAGATGATCCGGTTCAATCGAACCGAGCCGTACTCTTTTTATGCCGTCAACGTCGCACGCAGTTTTTACCGATTCGGGAAAACCTATATTCAAATCCTGACCGTAGGAGGAAAGATTGATTCCGACAAGCACAACCTCGGAAAATCCGTTGTCGGCGATTTTTTCGATTTCTTCTTTGATCTGTTCAATCGGCTTGGACCGGACGCGTCCTCTTGAAGTCGGGATGATGCAGTAGGAGCAAAAACGGTTGCAGCCGTCCTGAATTTTGACATAAGCTCTTGTTCTTTCGTCAAAGCAGGTGATGGGCTGACCGGAGAATTTTTCGCCGTTTTCGTGCTCACGGATGCTGACGATCTGTTTTCCGAATTTGGCAAACGAATCGAGCAGGGAAACGAGCCGTTCGCTGTTCTTGTTGCCGATGATGATATCCGCTTCGGGCAGTGAATCGGCGACCTTCGGGTACGCCTGCGGCATACAGCCGGTCAGAACGACAATCGACTCGGGGTGACTTCTTTTAAACCGTCTGACGCTTTGCCGCGTCTTCTGGTCAGCGGCGGCGGTGACGGTGCAGGAGTTAATGATATAGATATCGGCGTCCTGTCTGCTGTCAACGATTTCATATCCGTTTTGCGTAAGCAGCTCAGACAGTGCCTGGCTTTCATATTGATTGACCTTGCAGCCCAAGGTATAAAATGCAGCTTTCATAATGACCTCTCTGTTGAAAATTCATCTTATTATAGTGCAAAGATTCCGATTATGCAAGTTTTATGGTTTAATTCCTGTGCTTTTGTCATAAGTATTATAACGGAGTGTGATCAATTATGAAAAAATCAATCTGTTTTCTTTTGTCTGTTTTCTTGTGTTTCAGCGTTACTGTTCTGCCGGCTTTTGCCGAAAACGAATCACCTGTCACTGTGAAAGCAAAAGCCTATGTTCTCATGGACGCTTCGACGGGTGAGGTGCTTTTGAAGCATAACGAGCACGAAAAGCTGTATCCGGCTTCGGTCACGAAAATCATGCCGCTTTTGCTTGTGATGGAAGCGATTGATTCGGGCAAGCTTGATATCAACGAAAAGGTGACGGCTTCCCCTGAAGCGGCGGCAAAGGGCGGTTCACAAATCTGGCTCAAGGACGGAGAAACCATGACGGTCCACGAGCTTTTGAAAGCGGCAGTCATCAGTTCGGCGAACGATGCGTGTACGGCGCTTAGCGAACGGATCGCGGGAAGTGAAGAGGGAATCGTCAAAATGATGAATGACCGGGCAAAAGAGCTCGGTATGAACGATACGCATTTTGTCAACTGTACGGGTCTTGACGATGACACAAACGACCATCTGACAAGTGCCTACGATATCGCGCTGATGTCGAAAGAATTGCTTTCTCATGAGCGGATCCGGGAATATTCGACCGTCTGGATGGATTCGCTTCGAAACGGTGCGACGCAATTGGTCAATACGAATAAGCTGGTTCGTTTTTATAAAGGCACGACCGGTCTGAAAACCGGTACAACGTCAAAAGCGGGTTATTGCATTTCGGCAAGCGCCGAGAGAAACGGCTTGCATCTTATTGCCGTAGTGATGGGCAGTGACAACAGTAAAGACCGATTTGAAGGCGCTAAGGCACTTTTGAATTACGGCTTTGCGAACTTCAAGACGGTAACGCCCGAATATGATAAAGCACTGATAACACCGGTAAAAATCATCAAAGGCTTTACTTCTTCCATCGTTCCCGAGGTCGGAGCGATTGCACCGATCACCGTAAAAGCCGGCGAGGAAAGTAAAATAGAAGCGCAGGTTGACCTTTCGACCGACGTTGAAGCACCGGTTGAAAAAGGGCAAAAGCTCGGCTGTATAACGTTTCAGCTTGACGGGGAAACGATTGCCGAATATCCGCTGACGGCTAAAGAAGAAGTAAAAAAGCTTAATTTACTTGAAGTGATGCGCCGGTTGCTGGCTTCGCTTTCGGTAAGACCGGAAATATAAGGGATCTTTGTATCAATCCATAAAACTTTTAATAACTTTTTTATTGACAAAAAACTGTATTTGTTATAAAATACGAGAAATATCTAAAATTTTAAGGAGGCACCTGAATGTCTACGAAACTTAATGACAAATATGTATCCGGCTTTGTTTCGGATTCCGATATAAGCGCATTTCAGGAAAAAATCACGGCTGCCCATAAAATGCTTCATGAAAAAACAGGCAAGGGCAGCGACTTTACCGGCTGGGTTGATCTCCCGGTTGATTATGACAAAGACGAATTCGAAAGAATCAAGCTTGCCGCCGAAAAAATCAAAAAAACCTGTGACGTTCTGATCGTCATCGGTATCGGCGGTTCGTATCTCGGCGCAAGAGCTGTTATCGAGTTCATCAAGTCCCAGAATTATAATTCCCTTTGCAAGGACACCCCGGAAATCTATTTTTCGGGTAACAGCATCAGTTCCTCAAGCCTTCGTGAACTTCAGCAGATCTGTGAGGGCAAGGACATTTGTATCAACGTTATCTCGAAGTCGGGTACAACGACCGAGCCTGCCATCGCATTCAGAGTGTTCCGCTCGATGCTGATTGAAAAGTACGGAAAAGAGGGCGCAAAGGACAGAATTTTTGTCACCACCGATAAGGCGAGAGGTACGTTAAAAGCCTTTGCCGACAAAGAAGGCTATGAAACCTTTGTCGTACCCGATGAAGTCGGCGGACGGTATTCCGTTCTGACGGCTGTCGGACTTCTTCCGATTGCCGCGGCGGGCATTGATATTGACGCTTTGATGAGCGGCGCTGCAAAAGCACGTACCGCTCTTATGGATACGGACATTCAAAAGAACGACTGTTACAAATACGTTGCGATCCGAAATGCTCTTTACAACAAGGGTAAGTGCACCGAATTGTTCGTCAGCTATGAGCCTTGCTTTACGATGATGAACGAATGGATCAAGCAGCTTTTCGGCGAAAGCGAAGGCAAAGAAAACAAGGGTCTTTTCCCGACTTCTGCGATTTTCTCGACCGATCTTCATTCTCTCGGCCAGTATATTCAGCAGGGCGAAAGAATCCTGTTCGAAACCGTTGTTGACTTTGAAAGCGTGAAACAGGAGCTTACGATCGCAGAGGACAGCGAGAACGTTGACGGACTGAACTTCCTTGCCGGAAAGACGATGTCCTTTGTCAACCGCAAAGCGTTCGAGGGTACCATTCTTGCTCATAACGACGGCGGTGTTCCGAATGTTGTTTTAAGCGTTGAAAAAATGGACGAGGAAAATCTCGGCTATCTGATCTATTTCCTTGAAAAGGCCTGTGCCATTTCGGGCTATGTTCTCGGCGTCAATCCGTTCGATCAGCCGGGTGTTGAAAGCTATAAGAAAAATATGTTTGCACTTTTGGGCAAGCCGGGCTATGAAAAAGAGAAAGAAGCACTTGAAGAACGGCTCAATAAGTGATATAATAAACGTGTAAAAAACCGGTTTGCGTGAATTTCGGTTTGCGCTCGTTCCGGAAAAATAAAACCAAGGAGGAAATTACAATGATTTCTCTTATTTTAGGACACAAAGGCTCAGGAAAAACAAAGCACCTCATCGCTTGCGTTAACGAAGCGATCGAAACCTCAAAGGGCAATGTTGTCTGTGTTGAAAAAGAAACCAAGCTGACTTATGACGTTGATCATCGTGCAAGACTTGTTGCCACCGATGATTACGAAATCAGAGGCTATGACGCATTTTACGGTTTCCTTGCCGGTATCTGTGCAGGGAACCACGACATCACCGACGTACTTGTTGACGCTACTCTCAGAATCGGTTCCAGAGATTATCATGCACTCGCTTCTTTCCTTGAAGCAGTTTATGAGCTGAGTAACGTACATGATAAGAATTTTGTATTTACGGTTTCCGCTGACAAAGAGGAGCTTCCCGAATCTATCTTCAATTTCTGCTCAGTAATCTGATTTGATAATCGGCAGTTTACCGCCGGGACGGCATAGGTCGTTCCGGCTTTTTTCATGAAAGGAATGTTCAATTTGAAGTATGAATATGAAAAGCAGGCTATAGCGGAGGGTTTTACAACCGTTTGCGGAATTGACGAGGCA
>JBJFHV010000003.1:0-4513 GCA_051894015.1 Acutalibacteraceae bacterium
TGCAACAGGCTATGACACCCTTTATGAAGCCGGTATGCAGGCTTCTCTCGGTTCCGTTACTTCCGGTTCCGCCGATTCGTTCGCAGGCAAGGCTGTTGATGATAACGTTTTCGTTATGACTCCGTCCGCTTCCGCCGCAAACGTAATCGCTGACAGAGCAAACGCTTTCCGTATCTGCTTCGGTGATCCCGACCAGGGCGTTCTCGCCGCTGAAGAGCTTTCGAGCAAGTACGAGAAGATCGGTGCGATCTATGACACCAGCGATCCGTATTCATCAGGTATCTTCGAGGCTTTCGAAGCCAAGATGAAGGAACTCGGTAAGGAATTCAACACTCAGACTTTTGACGCCGAAAACAAGAAGGACTTCTCCACTCAGGTTGAAGCACTCAAGGACTGCGACGTCATCTTCGTTCCCATCTATTACACCGAAGCAGGTCTTATCGCTAAGGCAGCATCCGCTAAGGGCTGTGACGCTCTTATCTTCGGCTGCGACGGTCTTGACGGTGTTAAGGATCAGCTTGATGATTCCGTTAAGAACAAGGTTTCCTACATCACTCCGTTCGATGTAGAAAGCAAGGACGAAAAGGTTTCCGCTTTTGTTAAGGCTTACACCGACAAATACGGCGCAGCTCCCGATCAGTTCGCCGCAGACGGTTATGACGCTGTATATGTAATCTTCGAAGCTATGAAGAAGGCCGGCGTTGACAACGTTACCATTTCCGCTTCCGAGCTTTGCGACATCCTTGTTAAGACAATTACTGCCGAGGACTTCTCATTCACGGGCGTTACCGGCACAATGACATGGGACGTTTCGGGTGCTCCGACCAAGGAACCGACAATCGTTGAACTCAACAAATAATTTCAGTTCCTGCCCGGACTGTTTTCTCAAAGATTAAGAACGAAACAGCCCGGGATCGTGTCACCACGCGACAAATTTCAATTCATCGTGCAATCGGGTGCCGAAAAACTGACACCCGATTGTCTTTTATTTGAGGCAAGCTCCAAAAACATCCCGACATTCGTCATAGCACCCAAATGATGCCGTCTTTGTCGTTAAAAATCCTTGAAATACACAGAGTATGTCTGCGGATTTTTGCCTAAAATCCGACATCATTTGTGCACTATGCCAAACGCCGGGAGTTTTTAGAGATTGCCTTAGATGTTAGATATTAGATGTTGGAGTTTTCTGTCTGACATTGCTGAACAGCCGTTTCTAACATCTAAAATCTAATATCTAAAATCCAGGAAACGGAGAATGTTTATGACTACATTTATAGACGGACTCAGCCTTGGCAGTATTTATGCTCTGATTGCCTTAGGCTACACTATGGTTTACGGAATTGCCAAAATGCTCAACTTCGCCCACGGCGATATCATTATGGTTGGTGCTTACGCAATTCTTACAACCTTAAATCTCGGGGGTCACCCCATTCTCGCCGCCATTGCCGCCATTATTATCTGTACCGCAATGGGCGTTATTACGGAAAAAGTCGCTTATAAGCCTTTAAGAGGTGCTTCTCCCCTCGCCGTTCTTATCACGGCAATCGGCGTCAGCTATCTTCTTCAGTCTGTTGCTCAGCTTATTTTCGGCTCAAAATCTCAGACCGTTACCATCGGAAACTACGGCACCGTAAGTCTCGGTTCTGCCCAGGTCAGCGTGGCAACGCTTCTCACTCTTTTAATCGGCGCAATTATCATGATTACGCTTCAGCTTTTTGTCAAGAAAACAAGACTCGGACGTGCCATGCTTGCCGTTTCCGAGGACAGAGGCGCCGCTCAGCTGATGGGCGTCAACGTCAACATGATCATCACCACGACTTTTGCCATCGGTTCGGCACTTGCCGCTTTTGCAAGTCTGTTTTATCTGATGCAGATTCCGTCGGTCAGTCCGACGCTCGGCGCAATGCCCGGTATCAAGGCTTTCACCGCTGCGGTTATCGGCGGCATCGGCTCCATCCCCGGCGCTATGCTCGGCGGTATGCTTTTGGGTGTTGTTGAAAAAATTTCGCTCAGCATTCCTGTTCTTGCACCGTACACGACTGCAGTTGAATTTGCGCTTCTTATTGTAATCCTTCTTGTAAGACCGATCGGTCTTCTCGGTAAGAAGAGAAGGGAGAAGGTATAAGCCATGGGATATTTTAAAAACGTTAAAAAGAATTTCAAGTTTAAGGATCTGACAAACTATATTATCGTTGGTTTCATCCTTATCCTTTCTCTTATTCTGAAAGCCACGGGCAATCTTCCCCGTTCGAGCATGACGCTGTTGACGCAGATTGCGTTCAGCATCATTCTTGCTGTTTCCCTGAACCTTGTCGTCGGCTTCTTGGGCGAACTCAGCCTCGGTCACGCCGGTTTCATGTGCGTCGGTGCTTATATCGGCTGTCTTGCGGCAAATTATATGAACAAAGTCATTGACTCTCAGCTTCTCGTTCTGATCATCGCGATGGCAATCGGCGGTGTTGTTGCTGCGTTCTTCGGCTTTATTATCGGACTTCCGGCGTTACGGCTCAAAGGCGACTATCTTGCTATCGTTACATTAGCGTTCGGTGAAATTGTCCGTAACATCTTCAAGAACATGAAAACCTTCGGCGGCGCGCTCGGTCTTCGTACCACCACCTATAAAGGCAGTTTGTTCATTGTTGCTTTTATCATGGTGTTTATCACGCTGTTCCTGATTCAGAATGTTATCAAGAGTAAACACGGCCGAGCCATCACGGCCATCCGTGATAACGAAATTGCCGCAAAGGCGATGGGTATCAACGTCACCTATTACAAGCTTTTCGTTTTCATTCTTTCCGCCTTCTTCGCAGGCATCGCCGGTGTTATTTACGGACATTATGCCACGCCGGTTATTTACTCGTTCTTCTCATACAACTATTCAATCGAAATCCTTGTTATGGTCGTTCTCGGCGGCATGGGCAATCTGACCGGTTCCATCGTAGCCGCAACGCTGATCACTGTCCTCAACTTCCAGCTTCAGACAAGACTTTCGGGCGACCTTGCGGCGATCAAGTTCTTGGTATACGCAATCATTCTTATTGTGTTCATCATCTTCAACAATGCCCCGAAGCTTCAGCCGCTTCGTGAAAAGCTTTCGATCACCCGTATTCTTCACGAGCGCAAAGAGAAGAGGAATCCGGCCTCGATCAAAAACGACCAGGCAAAATGGGACAAAATCCCGACAAAGATCAAGATGGACGAGGTGCTTTCGGTTGACGTGACGCCGGAAAGCCCCTACACACCTGACAAGCCTGACAGCCCCGACAAACCTGACAAGAAAGGAGGAAAATAAGTATGGCTGACTATGTTCTCGAAACCAAAGAACTGGGTATTTCATTCGGCGGACTGAAAGCCGTTGACAACGTAAACCTCCGGATCAAAAAGAACCAGCTTTACGGTCTGATCGGACCGAACGGAGCCGGCAAAACGACAATTTTCAACCTGCTTACCGGTGTTTACAAACCGACAACCGGAACCTTTTTCCTCGACGGTGAGGAGCTTAAGGGGAAAAGTCAGGAAGCCATCAACCACAAGGGTATTGCAAGAACCTTTCAGAATATCAGACTTTTCAACAACATGAGCGTTATCCGGAACGTTCTTGTCGGACTTCATAACCAGCCCGAATTCAGGTGCAGTGCCTTTTCAAGCATGCTCAAGCTTCCCAAGCATTATGACACCGAGGTCAGAATGAGGGAAAGAGCCAAGGAGATTCTTCGTATCTTCGACCTTGAGGAAGAAAGAAACAACCTTGCCTGCAACCTCCCCTACGGCAAGCAGAGAAAGCTTGAAATCGCAAGAGCACTTGCCACCAATCCAAAGCTCCTTTTGCTTGACGAACCGGCGGCCGGTATGAACCCGAACGAAACGAAAGAGCTGATGGACACCGTCCGCTTTATCCGCGACGAATTTGACATCACCGTCCTTCTGATCGAGCACGACCTCAAGTTTGTTTCCGGTCTTTGCGATGAAATTACAGTATTAAACTTCGGCACAACGCTTTGTCAGGGCAAGGTCAACGACGCACTGAATGACCCCGAGGTTATTAAGGCATATATCGGAGGTTAAGACTTATGGCAATGTTAGAAGTGAAAGACTTACAGGTCTATTACGGCGTGATTCAGGCGATCAAGGGAATCAGCTTTGAAGTCAATCAGGGCGAAATCGTCACCCTCATCGGTGCCAACGGTGCCGGAAAAACCACGACGATGCAAAGCATCATGGGACTTGTCCCCATTAAAAGCGGAACGGTGACTTACGAAGGTCAGGTTATCAATAAGGTTCCCTGCCACAAGATCGTAAAACTCGGCATGACGCAGGTTCCCGAGGGAAGAAGAATTTTCCAGGAGCTTACGGTTTATCAGAATCTTCTCATGGGTGCTTTTACGGAAAAAGACAAAAAGAAAATCAAAAACGATATCGAGGAAATCTATGCAAGATTCCCCCGTTTGGGCGAAAGAAAGAATCAGATTGCCGGTACGCTTTCCGGCGGTGAACAGCAGATGCTTGCCATGGG
>JBJFHV010000004.1:0-4508 GCA_051894015.1 Acutalibacteraceae bacterium
CATTTTTTGAAGGTCTCCCGGCAGTTCGTTTCATAGCTTCAGTTTTCATCTTTAAGGCTCTTGCTTTTTCGCTTGGCAAAATGTGTTCTCTCTGCAGGTTGGAATCTACCATCGCAATCACTGCTTCGTCATAACTCATTTCTTTGAAAATCGCCGGTATCGTTTTCATGCCGAGCTTTTTGCAGGCCTCATACCGTCTGTGACCGGATACAATATCAAATATATTCGTTCGTAAGTCAAGATGCGTTACAATATTTACAACGCCATCAGTTGAAAGGGTAAAAACCTTATTAACTTTATCATTACTATTGATTTCTATCAATATGTCATCATATATATTTATCCTGTTTCCATCTGCATCTACATAATAGATATCTAACGGAATAATATTCCCATCGAAAGATTGAAAACACTTTTCAAACCATGAATATGCCTCATCCGTTTTAGGTATTGTCCTAACCACCAACAGCAATTCAGAATTCGGATTTTCCGGTACGACAGTAACAATAAGACCGGAAGCAGTTTCGATTATGTATTTTCCGTTTGTTAATGTACTCACATTTACATTTGGATCCGACGAATAACAATATTGACCATAAACAGCATGATTTTCGTATTCGTGCATATTACCATGAGTCGTAGCAAAGCATGGAATACTGAAAGAGAGTATCAAAATAAAACTTATAGCTACAATAATGAATTTTTTCATTATATCACCCCACAACGGTATTTAATGTCACTGAGCCGGCGCTGTAATAGGTATTCGGTTCATAAGACATAATTTTCATTTTAATTTTTTGTCCGGTTTCCGGTAAGATATCGAGGCGTACTGATTTTACATATTGATTTGGTTTCAACAACCCGGTTTCTCCCAAAATATTGCCTTTTTCGTCTGTTATACGAAGCTTCATCCACACCAAGTTTTCTGAATCATTTGTAAAATAGATGTCTGCACTGCTGTCATTTATCTTAAATTCACCGCACACATGAGCAGAGAAGCTCATCCCATCTTGATATATTTCTGTCCAACTCTCTCCGGGACTTTTCGGTACACCTGAAACAGCGTTCGTTTCAAATTCAGGCGGTGTAAACTCTTTTGTTTTTTCTTTATATGTCGATAAAGAAATCAGAAATGTTGCAAAGGAAATTATACACATTACGAATAAAACACAAATTAACTTTTTCTCTTTCTTTTTCATATTTTCACCCATCCGAATCATAGTTCATGCCTGATTACCAACTGTTGATGATAATCAAGAATCAACCATGATTTTATGCAAAGGCTGTGACGGATTCGTGCACAGCCTTTGCTTGTTTAAGCGAATAATGGCAATACTATAATGTGTTATATCTGTCAGTCAAGAGAAACCGTAACCGTACCGATTGTCTGATTGGATACACCTTTTGCAAGAGCGCCGGAAAGAACAAGTCTTGCAGTTGCTGCGGGAGCGTTATTTACGGTTGTACCGACAGCCGTCGGAAGTGCAAGAACACCGTCATTTGCAGTTCCGGATGATTCTGTAAAGGAGCCGGTAATTGCTGTATAACCAGTTTTGGCAGCATAGCTTAATGTTGCATTTACTGCCGCATTCGAATGATTAACAACTGTAATCTTATCCGCATCTGTATCGCAAGACCATGTTGCGGCTGCTCCGCCGCTGTATGTGTGTGTACTGGGATTCCAAGTGCCTTTTCCTGCACCCGTATATGTGAATTCTAAACTACCCCATGTAATATCAATATCATAGATAATATCTGCGCTTGATCCTGATTTGTAAAGTCCGCTGACAGCAGCGCTATCAGTTCCGCCTTTTGAGGTGATCGGAGAGACAGCATAAGCAGAAATGCACATTGCTGAAATAATAAGAACAGACATCATTATGCTTATTACTTTTTTCATAATACTTCACTCATCCTTTCTGTTTTATTAGTTAAGAGTAACAGTTGCTGTACCAAGAACAGTCTTTGATGTTACAGAGCTTGCAAGAGCTCCTGTAAGCTGAAGATATGCCTGGGCTGTCGGAGCATTTGCGACTGTTGTTCCGTCTGCTGTAGCAAGCTCTATAACTGCATCGTTTGCTGTACCTGATGACTCGATAAAGCTGCCGGTGATTCCGGAATAATTTGTACCGGGTGTATAGCTGAGTGTAGCTGTAACAGCAGCATTGGAGTGATTCGTAAGAGTTACTTTGTTGGCATTGGTTTCACAGCTCCAGCCGGCTGCTGTTCCACCGCTGAAAGTATGCGTGTCCGGATTCCATGTTCCTTCTCCTGCACCTGTATAGGTAAATTCCATGCTGCCCCATACAATATCAACGCTGTATACCGTATCTGCCGAAGCTCCTTCCTGATAGTTTGCAACGACATCCTTGCTTTCACCTGTTACAGGATCCGGCGTCGGATCTGTACTGCTGAGAATTGTAATCTTTCCGTCAGAAACATCTGCGGTCAGATCGTCTTCATTTTCGTTCCAGGCTTCGATAAAGCTGATTCCTACCGTGTATTCACCCGCAGAAGCCGTGTCTTTTACTTTTAATGTAACAGTTGCCAGCAAACCTGTTGCTTTTTCATCCGAAGGACTATCCCATAAAACGGCATTACCTTCAGTGGAGAAAGAGCCGGTTGCTGCCGTTCCGTTTGTAATACTTACAAGTTCAAGATTGTCCGTATCATAAACTACTCTGAGTTTCATATACATAAATCCGGTATTCGCTGTCAGTTGTACGGGAATTTCAACCGTGTCCCCCGCTTTTGCTGTTTTGCTTTCAGCATTGATCGTAAGATTGGTCGCTGCAAAAGCGGCAGTTGAAAATGTGCAAATGAGTGCAAGTGTAAGAATTGCTGCAATTATTTTTTTCATAAAATTCATCCTTTCTGCCGAAAAATTCAGCAATAATGTGTTTTTGTTTGCATAGCTGATTTTAATTGTCAACTATCAATGTTACGGGAATTTCCGTATTGAGCATTGCCTTTTCGCCGGTTTGTCTGTCATAGTAATAAATAATGATTTTTCCGTCATAACCTCCTTCCTCGAGTTGTTTTGTCACGTCAGTGTTCAAGTTCATTTTCTGAACCTGATGTCCCGGAATCAGTCGTCCTGATTGTGCAATAACCGTATCGTTGATAACCACCTGAAATACGATATCCTGGTCAGATTTATTTGGATTCCCGATAAGCAATGAAAGGGTCTTTTCGGAAAGACTAACACGGACTGTCTTTGAATAAGTAAGGCTCACAGCCCCTCCTCCATCAGGACTTTCTAATTTCGGAGCTGTATCATTTCCGTCTATCACCTGCGCATTCGATTCAAGCTCATAAGGAGCATAATCCGGAATCAAATGCTCGTCCGGTTTTCTGAAAAACAACAACCACATACTTGTTAACAGAAAAATAACGATTAATACAATCAGACAGATTATCAACAGCTTCTTTCCGGTCTTCTTTTTGTCATCTTGCATTGAATCAGTTTTTCCTCCTTAAGTTGTAGGGCCTAATACAATAGGTGATGTACCTGTTACTTCGTCATAATTTAAAAGATATTTGCGAAGTCTTACAAGATCCTTACCATTGACAACGCCGTCGCCTGTGGTATCAGCTCCCAAAGAGATTTCGACATCAGCTGTGCCGGTTGTTTCGTCAAGAGTAAGAAGATACTTTCTCAGGCGAACCAGATCTTTGCCGTTGATCACATTATCTCCTGTTACATCACCGTAAATGAATTCAACAACTGTTATCGTTGCATTATTTACTCCAAGTGTAATATTCTCTTCATCATAGTTATAGCCTTCAACAAAAGCGATTCCGAGCGTATATTCACCTGCGGCAAGATTGTCTTTTGCTTTGAATTTCAGCGTTACAAGAGTACCGTCTGCCGTTGCATTTTTATCAGAATCCCACAGCAGCGCCTCTGTTGTTGATGAGAAAGAATCGGTGGAAACTGTTCCGTTAACGGCTTCAATAAATTCAAACGAATCAGAATCATAATTCAGTCTCAACTTCAAGTAACAAAAACCGGGATTGTTTTCAATGTTTACATCAACCGTGAATTCTTCACCGGCATGTACCGTTTTATTGGTCACTGTCAAAAATTCTGTTACATCGGGAGTCTCCGGAACAACTTCCACACTAAATGAAACCTCTTTATTTATGTATCTGATCGTGACAGTTTTTGTTCCGGATGAAGTAAAAGCATCATATACACATTCATATCCTTCTGTAATCGTACATGATGAGCCATCAGACATTGATACATTTAGAGTTAATCCCGTCGGATCAAAATTTTCGCCGATGTTATACGATAGTTTGGTCGGCATTGTTGCAACGGCAATGGAATTGACTACAATTGCTTCCCATTGGGCATATAAAGTTACATTTGCATTCACATTATATGAACTGCTTGCTGCATACGATGTCCCGGAACCGTTTACATCCGTATTCCAACCACTAAAGATATATCCTTCTCGTATGGGAATTGTCGCAGACAAAGTTAAATTGGTTCCATAGGTTTT
>JBJFHV010000005.1:0-4505 GCA_051894015.1 Acutalibacteraceae bacterium
CGATTTCTCGCTTCTTGACCGCGCATCGGAACGCGCCAAAAAGCTTTCGGGCGGCGAAACGCAGCGGCTCGCCCTTGCACGGCTTCTTGTCTGTGAATGCGACACTCTGCTTCTTGACGAACCGTCGGGAGCGGTGGACATTGACGGCACGGACACTGTCTGGCGCGCGATTGAAGAATACCGGAAAGAGAACGGCTGTACCGTGATTTTTTCAACCCACTCCCCTTTTGAAGCCGGAAAACACGCCGACCGGATTCTTCTGCTTCACAAGGGTGAAATCATCGAGGACGCTTCATCCGCGGACTTTTTCAAAGAGCAGAAAAGCGAATGGGGTAAAAAATTCATCGCTCAATTCTCGGTCAATTCCGATTAAGGCGGAAAGGAGCAACTATGCTGAACGTCATTTCAACGAAAGAAGCGATTGAAACCGTACAAAACAATGTACAGCCGGATTCCGTCGGAACGCAGTCTGTTCCGCTTGCAGACTGTCCCGGCAGAAAAACGGCAAGCGATATCGTCTCGGGTGAATTTATCCCGCCCTTTTCCCGTTCAACGGTGGACGGCTTTGCGGTTTCGGCTTCGGACACCTACGGCTCTTCGGAAAGCATTCCTGCGATACTGACGCTGAAAGGTGAAATCCTTATGGGAGAAAAAGCCGACACGAAAATCAACAAAGGCGAATGCATCAGAATCTCCACCGGCGGAATGCTCCCGGAGGGGGCAGATTCGGTTGTGATGCTCGAGCACACGCAAACCGATTTTGACGGACTTTGTCTTGCTTTCAAAGCAGTCGGACCCTTTGAAAACGTGACAAAAAAAGGCGATGATATCACACCCGGAAAAACGATCATAAAAAAAGGAACAGTCCTTTCTTCAAAGCATATCGGCATTTTAGCTTCGCTCGGTATAAACGAGGTTGAATGCGTCAGAAAGCCTGTCGTTGCCGTGATTTCAACGGGTGACGAGCTGATCCCGATCACCGAAAAGCCGACGGACGGAAAAATCCGCAACATCAATTCCGCCATGCTGTCGGCTTTGCTTTGCAAAAACGGCTGTGACGTCGTTGACTTCGGCATCGTCAAAGACAGCAAAAACCTGTTTGAAGAGGCTTTACAAAAGGCAGCAAAGCAAAGTGATGTTGTTCTGATTTCAGGCGGCTCTTCCGCAGGAGCAAGAGATCTGACCGCCGAAATCATCAGCAAAAACGGCACACTTTGCTTTCACGGAATTTCCATGAAGCCCGGCAAACCGACGATCTTCGGCAATTGCTTCGGCAAACCCGTTTTCGGGCTTCCCGGCCACCCGACGGCGGCTTACTTTGTGTCGGTCAGGGTGGTGTTACCGC
This sequence comes from Acutalibacteraceae bacterium, assembly GCA_051894015.1. Taxonomy (GTDB): domain Bacteria; phylum Bacillota; class Clostridia; order Oscillospirales; family Acutalibacteraceae; genus UBA6857. Next base: position 1,346 of record JBJFHV010000005.1, read on the forward strand.
TTTTGAAAAAGCTCGGCGCCGTCATAAAGCACGCCGGAACCGAAACAGCGGTTTTGTCCTGCAATCTTCCGTCCAACCACGGCAGAGAAGAAATTGTCTGTGTCAGACTGGAAAGCGGCAAGGCAGCGCCTGTTTTCGGCAAGTCGGGAATCGTTTCCCTTTTGTCCGGAAGCGACGGCTACGTCATCATCGACCGAAACTGTGAAGGCTTGAAACCGGGCGAAAAAGTCACGGTGAATCTGTTTTAAATATTCAGGAGATCAATATGAAACAAAACTATCTGAACAATATCCCGATTGAAGAAGCGCTGAATCTCTATCTCGGTGCTGTCAAAAATGCAGTCGGCGAAAGAAAAACCGAAACGGTGAAAACGAGCGAAGCGTTCGGGCGGGTGCTTGCGAAAGCCGTTTACGCCGTCATCTGCTCTCCGCATTACAACGCAAGCGCCATGGACGGTATTGCAGTTCTTTCTGCCGATACGGTCATCGCCGCCGAGAACGAACCGCTGTTTTTGCCAAACGGGAGCTTTACGGTCGTGGATACGGGCGACGCAATTCCCGACGGATACGACGCAGTCATCATGGTCGAGGATATCACCGAAAAAGACGGCGGCGTGTTGATTTATTCATCCGCCCACCCGTGGCAGAATATCCGGCAAATCGGCGAGGACATCTGTATGGGTGATATGCTTGCGCCTTCCTTTACGGTTCTGACGCCGCAGCTTTGCGGTGCGCTTCTTGCCGGCGGTGTCACCGAGGTCGAATGCATCCGAAAGCCGCTTTTCGGCATCATTCCGACGGGTGACGAAATCGTCAGCCCGACCTCAAACCCGAAAGAAGGCGAAATCATCGAGTTTAACTCCGTCATTTTTTCGGGAATGCTCGGCGAAATCGGCGCAGACAGCAAAACCTATGCTATCGTGCCTGACAAAAAGGATCTTCTGACCGCCGCAATCAGCCAAGCGGTCAAGGAATGCGATGCGGTTTTAGTGCTTGCCGGCTCTTCGGCAGGGCGTGACGACTACACAAGCGAAATCATCGATTCCTTGGGCGAGGTTCTCGTTCACGGAATCGCCGCAAAACCGGGCAAGCCTGCCGTACTCGGCTTAATCGGCAAAACCCCGGTTATAGGACTTCCCGGCTACCCTGTTTCGGGAATCGTGGTCATGAACGAGATTGTAAGGCCTGTTGCGGATTATCTTTCGGGAAAAACGACGCCCGAACCGCCCTGTATCACCGCAAAAGCGGCAAGAAGCATTGTATCCTCACTGAAATACAAAGAGTTCGTCCGGGTGACGGTCGGCAAGAACGAAAACGGATACTTTGCCCAACCCTTACCGAGAGCCGCCGGGGTTATCACAAGCTTCACCAAAGCGGACGGTATACTCGAAGTGCCGCAGAACTCGGAGGGCTTCGAAAGCGGAGAACAAGTCAGCGTCAGGCTTTTAAGACCCTTGGAGGATATCGAAAACACGCTGATTGTTACGGGAAGCCATGATCCGCTGATTGACGAGATCGCCGACCTGCTTCAAAGAAGCGAAACACCGATTCGGCTTTGCTCGTCCCATGTCGGCTCGATGGGTGCGGTGACCGCTGTGCGGACGCACACGGCTCACTTGGGCGGCATCCACCTTCTTGACACAGAAAGCGGACAGTATAACGAAAGCTATATCAACAAATACTTTCCGCAAGGCGGCGTAAGGCTCGTCAAAGGCATTGGAAGAATCCAGGGCTTGATGGTAAAAAAAGGGAATCCGCTGAATATCAAAAGCTTTGAAGATATCCGATCTTACCGATATATCAACCGTCAGAAAGGCTCGGGAACAAGGATTTTGTGCGACTTCCTGACCCAAAAGTACGGTCTTGACGAAAGCAGAATCCACGGCTATTACACCGAGGAATTTACGCATACGGCGGTCGCCGCACAGATTGCCAATGGGAACGCCGACTGCGGCTTAGGGATTTATTCCGCCGCCAGAATGTATGACCTGGATTTTATTGAAATCTGCGTGGAGGAATACGATTTTCTGATTGATGAAAAAGCGTACCATACAAACGGCGTTCAGGCATTTTTGAAAGTCCTTACAAGCGAAGAATTCAAGAAAAGGCTTTCGGAAATGGGCGGCTATCGGCTTTGACGGGTTCTAAAAGCCAAGCAAAGAAGTCAGAAGGAGAAGTGAAGAGGTTATGTGTGAAAAAGAAACAGAAAAACGGAATGAATTGACACATCTCAACAAAAACGGCGAAGCGATTATGGTTGATGTCGGAGAAAAGAAGGTGACCGAAAGAACGGCTAAAGCTTTTGCAAAGCTTACCATGCAGCCGGAAACGCTCGACAGGCTTATTACGTCCGGGCTGAAAAAGGGCGACGGACTTGCGGCGGCAAGAATCGCCGGGATCATGGCGGCGAAAAGAACGTTTGAGCTGATTCCGCTTTGCCACAACATACCGATCGAATCGGTTGAGATCAGCTTTGACAACAACGGAAAAGACGAGCTGTATATTTACTCGTTTGCAAAATGCAGCTATAAAACGGGAATCGAAATGGAGGCGCTGACCGCCGTCAGTGTGGCGGCGCTGACCGTTTACGATATGTGCAAGGCGATTGACAGAGGGATGAAAATCGGGGACGTTCATTTGCTTGAAAAAACAGGCGGAAAAAGCGATTACAGGATTTGAGGTTTCATATGACGGATTCATACGGACGGAAAATTGAATATCTTCGGCTGTCGGTAACCAAAAGATGTCCGCTTCGCTGTATCTACTGCAAAGAGGAAGCCGAAAACAGAGAAAATGAGCTTTCGGCTGCTCAGCTCGAAAAAATTGTCCGCGCCTTTGCCTTCTGCGGCATTACCAAGGTACGGCTAACCGGCGGAGAGCCTTTGATGCGAAGCGATATTATAGATATCGCCGAACGCATCCGTCAAACGGACGGCATCAGGAAGCTTGTGATAACGACGAACGGCGTCAGGCTGAAGGAATACGCAAAAGGTCTTCAGGAAAGCGGCGTCAGTGCCGTGAATGTCAGCCTGGACACGCTTGACAAAGAAAAATACAAAGCTCTTACCGGCTGCGACTGCTTACAAAGCGTTTTAGACGGAATTGAAGAAGCGCAAAGATGCGGGATTTCCCATATCCGGATCAACAGCGTACTGATAAGA
>JBJFHV010000006.1:0-4495 GCA_051894015.1 Acutalibacteraceae bacterium
TTCCGGGATCCATGGGGAATCGAACAAATTTTTTCAAAATAACCAAAAACCGACAAGAATATTTTCGCCTATGTAAGAACCTACGAGAATCAGAAGCTTCTTGTCATCAACAGCTTTTCTGAAGCCGAGCTTCCGTTCAGAGCGCCGTTTGACTTCGATATGAAATCCGCTGAGCTTGTGCTGTCGAACTATGATAACTGCCGCGTGATTCATAACGGTTTTATCACAAAACCGTATGAGACAAGAACCTATCTTTTGACGAAATAAACACAGCCGGAACTGCCCATTTCAGCGGTTCCGGCTTTTTTAGCTTCTGTCAAAGCATCGGGTAAGAATTTCGATTTCATCTTCGTTTAGCTGTTTGTCAGCCATGTAGCTTTCAAGATATTCGTCACTGCCGACGGTTTTCGGTGCGGTTATCAGCGTATCAATTTTTCCTAAGGCTTCGGTGTCACGGATATACTCGGTAGTTATAGAGATCTTTTTTCCGTTTTTTAGTCTGACGGTGAGACTGATGTCCGGATAATGCATCCACAAGTAACCTGGGGAACGTTTTGACCGGTAAATAGAATCAACAGAATAGGATACAATATCGGAATATGAGTATTGCTCAACTGCTTGATTCAGGCAATTATATCTCGTAATAGACTGATCTGTTATGCTCCACCTGCCGGAGAAACTTAAAAATAATAAAAAAGCCGAAAATATGATCGAAACTGAAATAAAGATTCTGACTGTAATTCTAAATTTGATATCGAATTTACTTTTCTTAGTCTCGGGTTTTTGGAGAACAGCGGCGTCACTTTTTCATACTTCGTGTCATTATAGTTTACGTTTTTGTTGCCGAAAATCGGTCTTTTGCACATCACTGTTTTTTGATATAATTCACCTAACCAAATGATGAAGATAAAGAAAATCGGCAAAGCAAAAATTACACTCCAATTGTAGTCGCAGGCAAGAACTCCTGCATCAGTGAACGGTAATTTTCTCAGCAGATAAGCATACAGATATACCACTCCGTATCCTGCACCGATAAGAACGATACTGAAAATTGTATAAATCTGCTTGTCAATCCGTGATAACGGAGGATAGGGTTTATTGCGTATTTTTCTCTTTCTTGGCTTACTCTTAGCCATAATAACCTCTCACATAATATATTTTTAATGATTATATATCTACTCTCCCGTTTTGTCAATGTTATTTTAAAATGCTTTGCGAAGCAAAGCCACCACACTTTCAATTATTCATTGTTCACTATTCAATATTCATTCTTCATTAAATAAGCAAAGAACCTGCCGACTGTCCGGCAGGTTCTTTCCGTTATTAAAAAGCTTTATTTAATAATGCTCTCTCCGGTCATTTCCGCCGGCTGTGGGAGTCCCATAATCTTAAGCATGGTCGGAGCAATATCGCAAAGCTTGCCGCCGTTACGAACCTCGCACGGATAGTTGACAACAACAAACGGAACGGGGTTGGTGGTGTGAGCCGTGAACGGGCTTCCGTCCTCGGCGTACATTTTGTCCGCGTTACCGTGGTCAGCCGTAATCAGCATCACGCCGCCGATAGACTTGACAGCGTCTGCAACATTGCCGACACAGGTGTCAACCGCTTCCACAGCCGCCTTTGCCGCGTCGAAAACACCGGTGTGACCGACCATGTCGCAGTTGGCAAAGTTGAGGATAACGGCGTCGTATTTTTCGCTCTTGACCGCTTCCACAACCTTGTCGGTTACCTCGTAGGCGCTCATTTCGGGCTGCATATCGTAGGTCGGAACCTTCGGGGAAGCAACAAGGATTCTGTCCTCGCCCTCGTACTGCTTTTCAACGCCGCCGTTGAAGAAGAAGGTTACATGCGCATACTTTTCAGTCTCGGCAATACGAAGCTGGGTCTTGCCGTTCTTGGAAAGATACTCGCCGAAAGTGTTCGTAAGCGATTCGGGCTTGAACGCAACATGTACATTCGGCATTGTTGCGTCGTACTGTGTCATGCAGACGTAATAAAGCGGGAAGAAGCCGTTCTTTCTTTCGAAGCCCGTGAAGCTTTCGTCAACAAAGGTTCTTGTAATTTCTCTTGCTCTGTCAGGGCGGAAGTTGAAGAAAACAACGCTGTCGTTTGCCTTGATCGTTGCATTTTCGGCACAGACGGTCGGAAGAACAAATTCGTCTGTCAGATTCTTGCCGTCCTCGTCAACAGTTTCGTAAGAAGCACGGATAGCGGCAACAGGGTCGCTGTTTTGTACGCCCTCGCCGTAAACCATAGCCGCATAAGCCTTGGAAACGCGCTCCCAGCGGTTGTCTCTGTCCATGGCGTAATATCTGCCCATGACGGTGGCAACCTTGCCGACGCCGATTTCCTTAAGTTTTTCGATTGTTTCGGCAACATAGTCCGCACCGGAAGCCGGGGGAACGTCACGGCCGTCAAGGAAGCAGTGAACGAAAACATTTTCGATGCCCATTCTCTTGGCGAGTTCAACAATAGCGTACATATGCGTGTTGTGGCTGTGAACACCGCCGTCGGACATAAGACCCATCAAGTGAAGAGCCGAGCCGTTCTTTTTGCAGTTTTCCATCGCGCCGACAAGAGCCTCGTTTTCGAAGAAGTCGCCGTCCTGAATGGATTTCGTGATTCTCGTAAGCTCCTGATACACAACACGTCCGGCGCCGATGTTGGTGTGACCGACCTCGCTGTTGCCCATCTGACCGTCGGGAAGACCGACGTCCATTCCGGAAGCGCCGATATAGGTCATCGGGCTTTCGCTCATCAGTTTGTCAAGATTCGGGGTGTTGGCGGCCACGATTGCGTTGCCGTAGTCGGACTCGTTTTTTCCGAAGCCGTCCATGATGCAAAGAAGCACTGTCTTTTTCATAGTATATCAACCTTTCATAACGTTAAATTCAGAACTGAAAAAAGGGCTGCGGTAAGCAGCCCATGGGATATTGGAATTATTTGCTTGCCGCTGCTACAATCTTGGAGAAATCAACAGCCTTTAGGGAAGCGCCGCCGATCAGTCCGCCGTCAACGTTAACCTTGGAAACAAGTTCGTCAGCATTGCCTGCGTTCATAGAGCCGCCGTACTGAATCGTAACGGTTTCAGCAACATCTGCGCCGTAAGCTTCTGCGATAGCGGCACGGACAAAGCCGTTGCCTTCGTCTGCCTGGTCAGCCGTAGCGGTAACGCCTGTACCGATTGCCCAAACCGGTTCGTATGCGATGATGACGTTTTGAAGCTGTTCTTTCGTAACGTTGGTAAGAGCCATCTTGGTCTGGAACTTCAGAAGTGTTTCGGTGTAACCGAGCTCTCTTTGCTCAAGCGTTTCACCGACGCAGATGATCGCCTTGAGACCTGCGTTAAGAGCGGCGAGAGAGCGAAGGTTTACGGTCTGATCGGTTTCGCCGAAGTAGGTTCTTCTTTCGCTGTGACCGATGACAACATATTCAACGCCTGCTTCTTTGAGCATGTCGGCGGAAACCTCACCGGTGTATGCGCCCGAAGCCTTGAAGTGTACGTTTTCAGCACCGATCTTGATGTTGGAGTCCTTAGCGGCTTCAATAGCTGCCGGAATGTCGATAAACGGAACACAAAGAACAACGTCACAGTCAGCGTCCTTAACAAGCGGCTTCATCTCGTTGATGAGAGCGGTGGTCTCGGACGGAGTTTTATTCATTTTCCAGTTACCTGCGATAACTGCTTTACGAACTGCCTTATTCATTTTGGAAATCTCCTTTATATTTAATACTTAAATTATTTGTCGTTGAGAGCAACTACGCCCGGAAGATCCTTACCCTCGAGGAATTCAAGAGAAGCACCGCCGCCGGTGGAGATGTGGCTCATCTTGTCAGCAAAGCCGAGCTTCGCAACAGCAGCAGCGGAGTCACCGCCGCCTACGATGGAGATAGCACCGCTTTCAGCAATAGCGGTTGCAACGGCAACGGTACCTGCTGCGAAGTGTTCCCATTCGGAAACGCCCATCGGTCCGTTCCAGATAACGGTTCCGGCTCCCTTGATTGCATCGGAGAAGAGCTTCTGAGTCTTCGGACCGATATCAAGTCCCATCCAGCCGTCGGGAATATCGTCGGAATCAACGGTCATATATTCGGTGTTCGGATCGTATTCCTTGCCGACAACGTTGTCAAGCGGAATCAGGAAGTTTACGCCTTTTTCTTTTGCCAGATCCATCATGCTCTTGGCAAGATCGATCTTATCTTCTTCACAGATAGAAGTACCGACTGAATGTCCCATAGCGGCAAAGAAAGTGTAAGCCATGCCGCCGCCTACGATAAGGGTATCAACCTTATCCATAAGGTTTGTGATAACGCCGATTTTGTCGGAAACCTTAGCACCGCCGAGGATTGCAACGAGCGGTCTCTTCGGATTTTCGAGAGCACCGCCGATGTAGTCAAGCTCTTTTCTGATCAGGAAGCCGCAAACTGCGGGAAGATAATCGGCTACACCTGTTGTGGAGCTGTGCGCTCTGTGAGCCGAGCCGAAAGCGTC
>JBJFHV010000007.1:0-4491 GCA_051894015.1 Acutalibacteraceae bacterium
AAGGACATACTGCTCCGGCTCTTTATGCGGCACTTGCGGAAAAAGGCTTCTTCTCAAAAGATCTTATCAAAACGCTCAGAAAGCCCGATTCCATTCTTCAGGGCCACCCGAGTATGAGATATACGCCGGGTGTTGATATGAGCACAGGTTCCCTCGGTCAGGGCATTTCCGCCGCTGTCGGTATGGCGTTGGGTGCAAAGCTGAAGAATAAAGATTTCAGAGTTTACACAGCTCTCGGTGACGGAGAAATCGAAGAAGGTCAGGTCTGGGAAGCGGCTATGTTTGCCGGCAATAAAAAGCTTGACAATCTTGTTGCCGTGGTTGACTTCAATAAGCTTCAGATCGACGGTTCGCTTGATGAAGTCAACTCTCCGTGCCCGATTGATGAAAAATTCGAGGCTTTCGGCTGGAATGTAATCGTTATTGACGGTCATAACTTTGATGAAATTGAAAGTGCGTTTCAGGCGGCAAAAGAATGCAAAGGAAAGCCGACCTGTATCGTTGCCAATACCATAAAAGGTAAGGGCGTTTCATTTATGGAAAATGAGTGTGACTGGCACGGTTCTGCTCCGAAATTGGATCAGTATAACCAGGCTATGGACGAACTGAATAAGGCTTTAGCGGAATTGGAGGCGTAAGTGATGGCAGATGTAATAAAATGTGCAACAAGAGATGCATACGGTAAGGCACTCGCCGATCTGGGCGACAAGCGCGATGATGTCATTGTTCTTGACGCAGACCTTGCCAAAGCGACCAAAACAGCCGTATTTAAAAAGGCTCATCCCGAAAAGTTTATTGACTGCGGTATCGCCGAAAGCAACATGATGAGCGTTGCAGCCGGCCTTTCTACCGTCGGTTATACCGTTTTTGCAAGCTCGTTTGCCATGTTCTCAGCGGGCAGAGCGTTTGAGCAGGTAAGAAATTCCATCGCTTATCCGAAGCTTAACGTAAAAATCGGTGCAACACATGCCGGCATTTCCGTCGGTGAAGACGGTGCTTCTCATCAGTGCTGTGAGGATATTGCGCTGATGCGTTCTATTCCCAATATGGTTATCATCAATCCTGCCGACGATGTTGAAGCTTTTCAGGCGGTTCACGCGGCAGCTGAAATTGAAGGTCCTGTGTATATGCGTTTCGGCCGCCTTGCCGTGCCCAGAATCAACAGTGAAGATTATCAATTTGAACTTGGAAAGGGTGTTACACTCAAAGACGGTAAAGACGTAACAATCGTCGCAACCGGCCTTATGGTTAACGAAGCTTTGATAGCGGCGGATATGCTCAAATCCGAAGGCATTGAGGCCAGAGTGATCAATATCCACACGATCAAGCCGATTGACAAGGACATTCTTATCAAAGCCGCAAAAGAAACCGGTGCAATCGTTACCGCAGAAGAACACAGCATTATCGGCGGTCTCGGCGGAGCAGTTTGCGAAGTTCTTTCGGAAAGCTGTCCCGTTCCCGTTCTTCGTCTTGGTGTGAACGATACTTTCGGTCGTTCCGGTCCCGCTGTTGAGCTTCTCAAGCTTTACGGACTTGATGCCGAACACATCGCTGAAAAAACAAGACAAGCGGTTAAGCTTAAGGCATAACATTCCGGCTCCCTTTTCGGGAGCCTTTTCTTTTCTGTCATAAACGGCATAGAAGCTGCATAATAGTTTACAAAGTAAAATGTATAGACGAGCAGACGAGCTTCGGCCTGTTCACCTATAAATACGGAGGATGGCTATGAGCAGCAAGAGTATTTACAATTCCATTGCGACAAGAACACAGGGCGACATTTACATCGGTGTTGTCGGACCTGTCCGAACAGGAAAATCGTCTTTTATCAAGCGATTTATGGACGTACTTGTTTTGCCGAACATAACGGATCAAAACAAAAAAGACCGGGCGACCGATGAGCTTCCGCAGTCATCTTCGGGCAGAACCATCATGACAACCGAGCCGAAGTTCATTCCCGAAAATGCCGTTGAGCTGATACTGGACGGCAACGCAAAATGTAATGTACGGCTGATTGACTGCGTCGGCTACATTGTCCCGAGCTCACTCGGCTATATCGAAAATGATAATCCGAGAATGGTAAAAACGCCCTGGTTCGATAAAGACATTCCGTTCAATATGGCGGCCGAAATCGGAACACAAAAGGTCATTACAGAGCACTCAACGATCGGACTCGTTGTCACAACCGACGGATCAATCGGCGAAATACCGAGGCAGGAATACGAGGAAGCTGAGGAACGCGTCATAAAAGAACTAAAAGACATCGAAAAACCGTTTGTCGTTCTTTTAAACTGCGTCAATCCGTCAAGCGCCGAAAGCAGAGCACTTGCCGAACAGCTGTCAAAAAAATACGAAGTCAACGTTATGCCGGTAAACTGCTTACAGTTAAGTGAACAGGAGATTGAAAATATCCTGACCGGATTGTTGTACGAATTTCCAATTAAAGAGCTTAAAATTGATTTTGCTCCTTGGGTCGCCAAACTGGAAAAAGGCAACAGCCTGAAATCCGAAATATTCGACGCTGTTTTTGATAACGCAAAAAAACTGAAAAAAGTAAGAGATGCGAACCAATTTTTAACCAGCATGACGGCATTGGAAAGCATTTGTGACGGAAAAATAGTCAATGTCGATCTGGCGTGCGGAAGCGTGAAAATCAGTTTAGTTGTAAAACCCGAGCTGTTTTATAAAACACTCAGTGAAAAATGCGGAATTGAAATCAAAGACGATCTTGAGCTGTTCAGCAATATGCTTGAACTTGCAAAAATGAAAAGCGAATACAGTCGGTTTAAACAAGCGCTTGATGAAGTGGAAAGAACCGGCTACGGTATTGTGATGCCGACAATGCAGGAATTAAAGCTTGAGGAGCCGGAAATTGTTCGTCAGGGCGGCAGATACGGAGTACGGCTTCAGGCGTCCGCACCGTCAATTCATATGATGAAAGCGAACATCACCACCGAGGTTGCACCGATTGTCGGCTCGGAAAGTCAGTCGGAAGAATTGATCATGTATCTTCTGAAAGAGTTTGAGGAAAATCCGTCAAAAATCTGGGAATCCGATATATTCGGAAAATCTCTCAACAGTCTTGTCAATGAAGGCTTGCACAATAAGCTTTATAAGATGCCGGCCGATGCACGAAAGAAGCTTCAGGAAACCATTGAAAGGGTAATCAACGAGGGCTGCAGCGGACTGATTTGCATTATCTTATAATCGAAGAAGGACTTTTGTATCGGGTAAATCTTATACAAAAGTCTCTTTTTTTGTTGAAAAATATCGTTTGTTGTGATAATATTAAATTATCGTGAAGAAAACGAAAAGGAGAATGATTATGGGAAAACGAATTATTGTTGCCGGAGCAGGTCACGGCGGAATCGCCGCCGCTGCTATGTTGTCGAAACGTGGCTTTGACGTTACTGTTTACGAACGAAACGCACGGGAGAATCTCGGTTATGACTGGACGGATATTTTCGATAAAAACGGTTTTGTTGCCGCCGAAATGGAAATCCCCGATAAAGATAAGTACAAGTTAAAGCATGATATGACCTTTTACGGTCCGGCAATGACAACGGCCCTTCATCAGAATACACCGGAGGATCAGCTTGAAATACAGATGGAGCGAAAAGAAATATATCGGCATCTGATCGCGAACGCGGAAAACTGCGGCGTAAAGTTCAAATTCAATACAACCGTTGAAAATCCGATCATTTTCGGTAACCGGGTTGTGGGAATCAAAACAGATAAAGCGGTTGAATTTGCAGACTTGGTAATTGATTCTGCCGGCATTGATTCCCCTTTAAGAGCGAAGCTTCCGCCGTCATTCGGAATTCAGAATGAAACTGCCGGATATGAAAGATTCTATGTCTATCGGGCGTTTTTCAATAAAACAGCCGAAGTTGACGATATCGACAAATTTAAAGTGCTGATGCTGCATGACAATAAGCTTGGTATCTGTTGGGTTGCGACCGAAGAAGATCATACCGATGTTCTGATCGGCCGTTTCCAGCCGCTTGATCAAAGAGAAGTAAATGAGACGATCGAAAAGCTCAGACAGCAAAATCCCTCCATCGGCACCAATATCGTCAGAGGCGGTCAGTTTGTCAATATTCCCGTAAGGCAGCCGCTCGGCGTACTTGTTGCCGACGGTTATGCCGCAATCGGTGACAGTGCTTTTATGACAGTGCCGATTATCGGATCCGGTATTGCAAACAGCCTGAAGGCGGCAAGAATCCTCGCCGACGCCGTTACCGCCGACAAAGACTGCGCCTTCAGTGCGGCTTCTCTTTGGAAGTACCAAACCGATTTTTATAAGGAACTCGGTGCCGGTCTTGCACCCTTGGCCTGTGTGAAGCTGATGCTGACCCGGCTTGAGGGGAGCGAGCTTGACTACATATTTGACAACGGCATCTTGAACGCCGATGATATGACAATCGGTGCCGATTCGACAAATCTGACGGCGATGCTTTCGGGAATGAGTCCGGACGATATCAAAATCAAGCT
>JBJFHV010000008.1:0-4482 GCA_051894015.1 Acutalibacteraceae bacterium
TATCGGGTTCCTTTTCTTCTCGTTGTTTAATTTTCAAGGTTCAATTTCGCCGCCTCTCTCAAGACAGCTTACTGAGTATATCACATCATTCCTACCTTGTCAAGCCTTTTTTCAACTTTTTTTGAAGTTTTTTCGGCTCACTTCCGGTTCCTGTGATTACTCTTTTTTCATTTTGCCCTTGCTGCTTATCGCTTTCGCGTTTCCGCCGCTCGCAAAATGTGCCTTATTCTATCATTCCCCACACGCTTTTGTCAATACCTTTTTTCATCTTTTTCACCCTTTTTTCGCCCTTTTATACACTGCACCGGGTGTGCTTGTGCGTTTTCTTCCCTCTCATACCATATTTTGTATATTCTTTGTTGATTCCATGATTATGGCTATATGTTGTAATATCGGATTTCTCGCTTCAGTCAGAGATTAAATCTATAATCAATGATACAGCACTCTTCTTTTTATTCGACAATGTGTCAATTTTATCAATAAGTTCTTTGCTCGCTCTCTTGTCACTTAAAGAGCCGAACATCAACTCGGATTCATCAATATTGAATATTTCACTTATTTTTTCAATCAGCAATAAGCTTGGTCTGTAAGAACCCGTTTCAATTCTGCTGAGGTGTTCTGTTGAAATTTCCAACATTTCTGCCAATTTTTCCTGCGTAAGACCGCTTACCTTACGTTCTCTTTTGATTCTCTGTCCGATCGCCTTGAAATTTATCATAGAATAACCTCGCCCCTATTATTTGATATATTTTATCAAGCTAGAGGATTTTTATTAATGATTTTCATTATCTATATTGACTTATTATATCAATTTTGATAAACTTTTGATATATTTCGATTAAACGGAGGTCATGTTTAATGGTTTACTTTTTTTGTGATTTAGCTCTCTTTGTTTTTCTTATAATTGCTCTTCTATCAATCATTATAAGCGGAAGTATCAAAGGATTCCTTGGTTTTGTAGCCGGACATCAGGCTTCTATTTTCTTTGTTCTTTTTATACTTATCGCTATATTGAAAGCTGTTTCTATTTATTTCTCTCTTGAGCAATATAAAACCGGTAAAGAATCTGAGAAGAATTATGGATTGATTGTTGCTGACATTTTTGACTTCGCTCAATTATCGCTAATTGTTTTTACTATCATAAAAACGCTTAATATGTCATATTTCAAATATGATAGTGTCATCGAATATCAAGGTTTGTTTTTGTCAATAATCTCATTTGGTCTTTTTATCATTGTATATTTTGCCATTGTAACAGCTTCCAATGTTATCGCTTCTATCACAAAACACTGTGACATGCCAATCATCAGTACTATCATATACTCAATCAGTATTGCCGTTCATTTGTATTGCCTCTACTGCATCAACTACTATATGTAAGCGGTGGTTTATGCAAAGCTCTGGATTATTACGCCCGACTGCAAAAACAGCCGGGCACCTTTCATTATAAATAAATAAATATAAAAAGCGCAGTCAAGAACAGCTTTTGTGCCGTCCTTGACTGCGCTTAAAGGGGGGGAATGTGGATATGTTTGCTGTCAAAGCAAATCTATTTACGGAAGGGATCTGTCAATTATCTTTCGGGGCACTTTTCGGTCAGTGCCATAAAGTCAACCTTCTCAAGTCTTGTTCTCGGAAGTGCATCAATGAATTTGATTTCTTTCGGAATATTGTATTTGGAGAGTCTTTCCGAGCAAAGAGTGATGATCTTCTCTTTTGCTTCTTCTTCATCGATGTCAGCTTTCTTGACAACAAAGAGTCTGACAATCGGCTTACCGTCAAGATAGCCCTGAACGGCGCAGCTCTCGTTAATGAAGTCAAGCTCTGTCAGAAGCTTTTCAATATCACCCGGATATACATTATAACCGGAGATGATGATCACTCTCTTGCATCTTCCGACAAAGTGAACATAGCCTTCCTCGTCAAAATAGCCGAGGTCGCCCGAAAGCACCCACTTTTTGCCGTCTTCGTCTTTGTAAAGGCCCTCATCAATCGGACCGTCCTCGGTCAGATAGCCCTGCATTATGGTCGGACCATGCATAACAAGCTGTCCTGTCGTGCCGGTCGGTACGGGCTTATTGTTCTCGTCCCATACCTGTATGGTAAGTCCCTGAAGCGGCTTTCCGATCGTTCCGAGCTTATTGATCCACGGCGGATTGGTCGTGCAGATGGCACAGCACTCCGTAAGTCCGTAGCCGGCACAGATCGTGGCGTCTGAGCCGTTCTTTTTCATGACTTTTTCGAATTCTTTTACAAATGCCGGACGAACGTCGTCACCGCCCGAGAACATAACCTTAACGCTCTTCAGGTGCGGTCCGTCAAATTCGGGATCGACCAGAAGCTTTTTATACATATTCGGAACACCGTTGAATTCAACGACCCGGTTGGTTTTCATCAGTTGAATGAACTTGTCCGCTTCAAATTTCGGCATGAATACTGCCTTGCCACCCTTATGCAAAACGTTCAGACCGCCTGCGCAAAGTCCGAAAGCATGGAAAAACGGCATGCAGCAGATTTCCGTATCAACGCCGATGTTTTCAACAATCGTATTTCCTGCGCCGAGGGCATAAACAACCCGGTTGACCGCATCGTTCGTCAGCTTGATCGTGCGGCTATTACCCGTTGTTCCGCCGCCGTTCATGTAAAGGGCGATATCGTCCTTGTTGTCCTTAACGGTGTCTACTCTCTTATCCTTGTACTCGGCAAGAACCTGAGGATAAGTCTTGTAATTCTTGATTTTTGCCGCAACAACCGCCATAGCCTGCTCATTGGCTTTTGCGCTGAGCTTGTCCGGTACGGCATAGGTGGACGGAACGCAGATCAGGCAAGGTACGCCCTCATCGGCAATCGCTTCGGCATATTTAGCGGCAAACATATCAAGAACAACGATACCCTTGCTCTT
This sequence comes from Acutalibacteraceae bacterium, assembly GCA_051894015.1. Classification (GTDB taxonomy): domain Bacteria; phylum Bacillota; class Clostridia; order Oscillospirales; family Acutalibacteraceae; genus UBA6857. Next base: position 2,903 of record JBJFHV010000008.1, read on the forward strand.
GGTGAATTCCATGATCTCTTTCAGATTTTCGGGAGGAAGAAGCGGATGTACAAAGTTGACGATTACGCCGATTTTGTTCAGTGCCATCAGGATAATCAGGCTTTCCACGTTTGTCGGCATGAAAATGGTGTAAACATCGCCGCGCTTCAATCCGAGTTCAAGAGAATAGTAAGCGGCAAGCGTTTCAATATCGGCAATAAACTCCGATATATAGTGATCTTTTCCGTAATGACCGAAGAGGACGTAATCTCCGTACTGCTTAGAGTTCGTCAGGAAATAATCATATAAGCCGTAATTTCCGGGAGCGACCTCTCGGGATTGTACCAGGGGAAGCGGTGGTTTCTTTTCCATATTAATACCTCCGAAAATAAAAATTGTGACGTTTTGACAAAAATATTACATCTTTTTGGATTTATGACGAAGTGTCACAAATCTTTATCAATATAATATCCGTCTGAACATCACAAGTCAACAATTTTAAATGAATGGCCGTTATGGCAAATATTCGGTTCTATTCTTTTGCTAAAATTAAATAAAAGTCAATTTAAATAAACTAAAGCAGGGTGCTGTCGTTTCTCGACAAATCTCATCTTACGGATTCACATCATCTTTTCGGCTCATCCATTCTCCGATCTCCTGCTTAATCTGCGCGTAGCGCTTGGTTGAAATCGGAATTTCGGTTGAATCGGTGAGGGTGATTTTACTGCTCGAAAGATAGAGCACATAATTGAGATTCACAATATAGCTTGAATGACAGCGGTAATAATAATCGGGCAGACAGTCGTAAATCTGCTTGAGAAGCCGGCGGACAAGATAAACACCGCCGTCGGTGTAGACATAACACATCACACCTTTTCCGCCGACGATATATTTGATGCTGTCCTCTCTTAAATAGATTGTCGTGTAGTTGTCTCCCGGCAGCACAAGTCTCGGTGCGTCACGGTTTAAAAGAGGCTTTTGCCGTTGGGACAAACCCATATCGGCCGTAACCGCCGTTGTCGTTTTTTGCTCGGCGTTCGAAACATGGATAAACGGACAGCGCCAGAAGGTTTCGCCGTTCCTGTCGCGTATTTTCTGACCGTTTGCAACAATGTGCTGAAAAACGGTTTTCACCGTTCCGTCCTCACGGCAGCAATGCAGAAGATACGTCACAACGATTGAGTAAATACTCGGCGTATAAGAGATCAACTTTGTCTGAACGTTTTCGACCCGATAGCTATGACCCTCTCGCTTTTTGCAGACGATATCTTTTACATTTTCCTTGCCGACCACATACTGTCCTGCTTTCGGGCCGTACCAGATCACATTTTCATCAAGAAATTCAAGAAATTTTTCATATTCACCGTTATAAAAATCCAGTATTGCCTCTACCGTATAGCTTTCATATTCGCTTCTCATACGCCGTCACCTCTTATTTGATTATACCAAACGCCTTTGCGCCGTTCAATGCCGTAAAACGAATTCGAACGTCAGCAAACAAAGTGTAAAAAAACAAACGAAAGTCGCAAAACGGAACAAAATCAAACGATTTGAAGCAGATTGTCACAGTCCCGATCCATACAAAAAAAGGAACCGGCAAT
>JBJFHV010000009.1:0-4467 GCA_051894015.1 Acutalibacteraceae bacterium
CAGGAGCAGACAACAATACCCGTGAGCTTATGCTCATGAATGGCATTGATGATTAACTGCTGACCGGCTTCGGAACACATATACTGGTAATCCTGTGCAAAGCAAACGCCCGGTTCGCCCTTGACGGATTCAACAACCTTGGCAACGTCAACGGTTGCGGCGATGTTGCTTCCGCACCAGCACACGAAAACTCCTATTCTCTGCAAATTAAACACTCCTTTATTCGGATATTCATTCTTTCGGGAAATTATTTACCGTATTTTCTGAACGCGGCGGTGATTGCCTGCTGGGGAAGCTCGGGATCAAGCTTTCCGGGTACGGCGTCGGGGGAAAGGAAGTTTTGTCCCTTTGCCCGGATGACGCAGTCTCTGACCGCTTCGATCAGCTTTGCGGGCTCCACGCTTCTCGGGCATCTTTCCACACACGCAAAGCAGGAAAGACAGCGGAAAAGGGTCTTTGACTCGAGAAGCTCGTCGATTCTTCCCTCGCAGACCATGGAAGCGAAATGATGCGGATGAATATCCATTTCTTCAAGAGCAGGACAGGTTGCGGAGCACTTGCCGCACTTCATGCACTGTCTGGGATTAAAGCCGACCATGCTGATGATCTGTTCGCTCATTTCTTTCTGATTCATTGACATTGATTCACACCCCTTTACTTTACGCCTAAGGCTTCGGCAAGAAGCTCGGTGAAGAAGGTTACCGGCACACTGCCGTCCGTGTTTTCCTTTAAGTTATAAAGGCACAGCGGACAGGCGGTGATAATTTCGTCTGCGCCCTTAAGCTTGGCGGAGGCTACGACCTTGCCGGCTGCCTTCTGGGCAAGAGACTTATCGTTCATCGTCATATAGCCGCCGCAGCATTCGTTCCGGAACGCATATTCGACCGGTTCGGCACCGATGGCACGGATAAAGTCCTCCATGATCGTCGGATTTTCCGGATCGTCAAACTGCATTTCCTTGCTCGGACGAAGAAGCATACAGCCGTAATAAGCGGCAATCTTTCTTCCCTTGAGCGGATTTGTGACCTTTTGCTTTATGGTATCGAAGCCTATTTTGTCACGGAGCATTTCGAGGTAATGAATGACCTCGGTTTCTCCTTTGTAAGGCTCGTCAAAGCCGAGATAGTTGTTGGCACGAAGCGCAATATTCTCGTCGTTTTTCATGTCATTGTTGACAAGCTTTATCACGTGGTGGCATGCTGAGCAAATCGTAACAAGCGGCTGAGACTTCTGCTTTGCGCTGTTGAGCGCTCTGACAGATGAAAGCTTGGTTGCAATCTCGTCCTTCGCCATCGGGTACACTGCTCCGCAGCACTGCCAGTCTTCAAGCTCTTCGAGGGTGACGCCCAAAGCCTCGGCCGCCTTTCTTCCGTAGGAATCAAGGTCTTTTGCCTTCGTCTTTAAGGTACATCCCGGAAAGTAACTGTAAGTCATAGTTTTCTGCCAAGGTTACCGCCGGAATCCGGACGGGAACCCAAATAGGCATACCCTCCTTTTTATAATATATCTGACTAATTTTATACTTATTTCGACAAGTTGACAATCGTTTTTGCTATGCGTTTTTTATATATCACTATGCTTTTATGACATAGGGCAACGCTTTGGCTGTTTTTGCTTACAAATAAGCACTTTCACCCTAAATATATTTCCTGATTTCCAACAATACACCGATTTTACAGGATTTACCAGAATAAAATTCTATCACCGCACCCTATACAAAAAATCAAAAACTCATTGACATCACTCTTTGCATTATGTTAGCATAAGACGATCCGTAAAAATTGTCCCGTCACAGAAAACGTGCGGCTTCTGCGCAAACAGCCGCCTTTTCCTCAGACCCCCTGCAATTCAATCCCTTATGAAAGGAACAGTAATCATTATGAAAACTCTTGTTGTAATTGACATGCAAAACGATTTTATCGACGGTTCGCTCGGCACAAAAGAAGCCGTAATGATTGTTGATAAGGTAAAAGAGGAAATCGAACGTTTCCGAAAAAACGGCAACGCTGTCATATTCACCCGTGATACGCATTCTGACAATTATCTTTCATCTGCCGAGGGAAAAAATCTCCCTGTCGAGCACTGCATCAAAGGCACCGAAGGCTGGAAAATATCCGAAAAGCTTTCAGTCGGCGACAGCCCTGTTTTTGATAAGCCGACCTTCGGTTCGGTCAGGCTTGCCGAGTATCTCAGCAGCGAGAAGCCGGACGAAATTGAAATCGTCGGGCTTTGCACGGATATCTGCGTCATTTCCAACGCGCTGATGCTGAAGGCCTATCTTCCCGAAACGCCGATTACAGTCAAAAGTGCACTTTGCGCCGGCGTTACGCCCGAAAGTCACGTCCGCGCGCTTGAAAGCATGAAGATGTGCCAGATTCAGATAAAATGAGAAATCAGACGTCAGACATCAGAAGCCATCAAATAAAAACACAGCAAAAAGCAAGCCGGAGATTTCTCTCCGGCTTGTCCGTTATAAGCTGTCAATTAAGCAACGGGATCGGTTTCGTCCTTACTCGGCCAACCTTCGTCGTTATTTTTGCGAATCTGAGCTACAAGATCCTGGAAGAACTTAACGATCTTTTCGATGAATGCTTTGAAGCTTGTAATAATGTCTGCCATAACTGTTACCTCTTTTCAACATAATTATTTGGCTTTTAACCATACAAATTATAGCAGAACAAAAACCAAATTGCAAGAGATTGAACAAAATATTAATAATTTATTATAATTTGTTAACAAATTAAGAACGGACAACTGTTATGCGAATTCGGTTTCACCCTTGTTCACAACACCGAAATAGCTGTTCCCCTTGTTGACCGTGACCTTTTTTCCGTTCGTGTCCTTAATAACAATGGCCGCATTGGCGTTTTTCTTCGTCCAGGTGATCGCTTTCACTGCTCCGCCGGAGATATAATAGCCTGTACCGCCTTTCCAGTCGATCTGAACAAGCGGTCCGTCCCCGTAAAGCTTGACCGTGGTCTCAAGCACAAAGACGTTTGTATAGGAAAGCTGTTTGCCGCTCGCCGTGTCCATATGCGGCTTGCCCGAATGCTGTTTGAGGTATTTTTTCGAGGCCGCATCGTAGGTAAACGTGCTGTAATAGGAAGGGGAGAAGTTCAGCGTGAACTTTTTACATTCCTTTTTGCTGACAGCGGCGGTCTTTTCCGAATTTCTGAATTTAAAAATATAGCGGTCCTTTCCCTCTTTATAGTCGGTTCGGATATTATACTTTTGATAAAGCTCGGGAATGTTCTTTCCCTTGACGATGCCTGTGTGTTCACGGCTGTATGTTCCGAGCCGGTTCGGGTCGCGTCCGAAAATCAGTTCGTCATACTTTTCCGCTCCGTTGAAATAGTCGATTTTCAGCTTTTTGAGCGTCGGCGTTCCGAGCGTCGGATTGCTGCCGAAGCAAAAATAAACGGCGTCCAGTCCCTGGGCAAAAATCGGGAAATAATAGCGGCAGGAACGAACGGAGCAAACCGTCGGAACCTTGGTGTAATCGGCATAAACCGCCATCATTCTTGTAATACCGCCCTCAACAAGACATTCGAACATCAGATCAGCGCCGGAAATACCGTATTGCGGAAGCGAAGCCTTGATGTTGTTAATCATAATCGCAACGGGTCGCTTTCCTTTCGCTTCTTCGGAAAGGTCGTCAAGCCCGGTCAGGCGGTTATAGTCCGTCGGTTCTTTGTAGGGTGCTTTCGTTGTCTCAACAGCAGTCGTTGCCTTTTCTCCGCCGTCTTTATTCGAACAACCGGTAAACACAGCAAAAAAACAAAGAAGCATAAGAAGAATTGAAAGATTGATTTTCAAAGTTTTTTTCATATATAGTAACACCGTCTTTATGTTTCGTGATTTTTTATTAGTATACCACTTTCTCTGTGTCTTTTCAACAAACTCCGCTTTTCATCTCAGACAAAATTATCCGAAGCTTTGAAAGAAAAAAACGGCCGCCGCCTCCGTTTCGGGAAGCGGCAGCTGCAGTCTGTTTAGTTGTTCTCTGCGTTCTTTTTCGATTCGTATTCCTCTCTGAGGTCCTCTTCGGGCAAACCGAAAAGCTTTCTGAAAAGGTTGGCAATAATCTTCATAACAAAGGTCAGATCTTCCCAGAACATAAGCGGTGTAAATTGCATCGGTAATTCCTCCTTTTCGTTTTTATTATTATATACTTGCTCGTTCACATTTGTCAAGTATTTCCGGATAAGAGACTTCACCGACGAAGAGAAAACCGTCATAAAACCACCTGATTGCAAAGCCAGTGTTGTTCTGTCTAACAGGAAATATACTCGTTGCCGCCGTCATCAATAAATCTTCCGGAATATGCGCCCGGGCGAATGATGACACCACGATCCTCCAGCCACAGCGAGCCGTTATGCTCGGTTACATAATAGGAAGCGCCAGAGTTTACGTCTCTGACATATTCGGGGATTGAGCCTCCTGATGCGCCGCCGGCCGTACCGCCGT
>JBJFHV010000010.1:0-4460 GCA_051894015.1 Acutalibacteraceae bacterium
GAAAAGGGCAACCGAAGCGACGGTTGCAAGCGTACAGCCAACCATGGCACGGTTAGTAAAGAATGCCTTGAAAGCTCCGAAGAAAGTTTTCACACCCGTTGTCTTTTCGCCCTTATCCTCACGTTTGACTCTTTCGGTAACGAGTCTCGTCGTTCCCCAGAGAACAAGAAGAGCAACAAGGGAAAGGACAATCGCAACAGGAAGTAGCGTTTCACCCTTTAAGGACTGAACGGTTTCTCCGGCGGCATTTGTCTTTTTGTCATACACGATTGACGGAAGAACAATCATAATGATAACGGCCGGAAGAGCTGCACCGATTGAGCGGAACGTTGAAAGAGCGGTTCTTTCTTCGGGCACATCGGAAATCACGCTGTGAAGAGAACCGTACGGTACATTTACCATTGTATACGCAACCGACCACAGGCAGTAGGATACAAGACACCATACATATTTACCCCAATACGGGAAGCCGGTTACGGGAACGAAAATCATAACAGTGAGGAAAACAAGCCCAACACCGCCGATGAGAATCCACGGCATATACTTGCTCTTTTTCCCGATTCGCTTGGTATCGACTAAGTTACCGATTAAAACGTCGTTGATGGCGTCCCAAAGCTTTGAAATCAAAATGATAACCGCATAGTCGGTCGCCTTGATTCCGATGTACTGCAAATAGAATAACTGCATGAACGTTGCAACAAGCTGGAATGAAAAACCGCAGCCCATGTCGCCCATAGCATAGCCGAGTTTGTCCCTCATGCCGAACGGACGTAAAGCGGAAGTCTGTTCTTTTTTAGCCATAATGAAAATCCTTTCCGTTGTTTACCGAGACGGTCCTTTTATTTTTTTACAGTCTGTAAAAAGTCGCCGACCATTCCTTTGATTTCATCACTCAAACCGAGCACCTTCAGATTGAGAACGGTGCTGAGCTTGATTTTCTTGGTTGCGGCAAGAAGCAGCTTATTGGAAACAAGCCCGCCGAGCATGGATTTTGCCATGCCCTGAACATCGGGATTTGCAAGAATATCGCCGATATAGTCGTCAACACTGAAGTAATCGGGGTTAATTTCCTCTTTTCTCGGCAGGAACCAGTTTCTGACCATGGAGGTACTGCCTTCGGGAAGAGAGTATTCTCTCGGATATTCCGCTACGCCCTCAAAAGTGACGGTTTCCTTGCTCTTGCCGGCGGTGACGGTAACGGTGTTTTCGCCTTCCTTGATCGGCACACCCTCAAAGACGAAGACATGACTTCCGGAAACGGTCTTTTCGTAGTCTCCGCATTTAAGCGTTACCTTGGCGTAGTTCGAGTCAACCCGGAATGTCTTTTCGCCGACGGTGCGGTATTTGTACCGTGAGCCTTCGAGATGAACGAACTTTTCATCTGACCAGAAGGCTTTATAGACATAGAACGCATCTTTTCTTGTCTTTCTGTCAAAGGTGACAAGACCCTTGTTGTTTCTGCCTCTGACGCCGCCCTCGTTTCTCTGAGCCGAACCGAAGTCGAACATATTCCATACATAAGAACCCCAGAGCCATTCGGTATTGCATATTGTGTTCAGATAATGCTCATGGAATTTCGCCTGATAGCCTTCACTGTAATCGCCCTGACAAGCTTCGTCCGAATAATAGCCTAAAACCGCCTCTGCGCCGTATTCGGAAAGACAAAGCGGCTGATTCGGATTGGCGGCTTTATATTTCGGAAGCCATTCGTCAATACCGTCGGGCGTTTTCATATACCAGCCGAAGTAATGGTTATAACCCATGATGTCGGTGATCTGATTGAGCTTCGACTCAACACCGCACATCGTAACCTGAGCGCAGGTTGTCGGTCTTGACGGGTCAAGCGCGTGAGCAAGATCGTTGAGCTCCTGAATATACGGTACGATGCCGTCGCTTTCGCCCTGAATCGTGATTTCATTTTCAATGCCCCAGCAGAAGATCGAAGCGTGATGCATATTCTGCTTAATCAGCTCCTCAAGCTGAGACAGAGCGTTTTCCTGTCGGTTTGCGGAAAATCTGGAAATAACGGGAACCTCCGCCCAGACAAGAAAGCCCATTTCATCGCACAGCGAATAAAACTCATCGGCCTGCTGATAGTGGGCAAGACGAAGGGAATTGGCGCCGACCTCTTTGATCAGCTGCAAGTCCTCCTCGTGCTCTTTTATGGTAAGTGCGTTGCCTAAGCCCTCTCTGTCCTGATGACGGGATACACCCTTAAGCTTGATGTGCTTGCCGTTTAAGAAACAGCCCTTGTCGGGGTCGAACTTCACTTCGCGGAAGCCGAAACGCTTTTCAACCTTGTCAATGACTTCGCCGTTCAAAGAAAGCGTTGCACGAAGCGTATAAAGATACGGGTTTTCCATGCCGTTCCAGAGGATCGGATCGTTTACGTGAAGTCTTGTCTTGTTGCCGGCGGAAGCGACAACCTTGCCGTCCTTGTCAAGTACCTCATAAAGTACCTGAACGCCGGTAACGTAATTTGAAATAATGCTCTTGACGTAAACGTCACCGTTTATTTTCGGAGTTACATATACACCGCTTGAGCCGCAGTCGTCCAGCGAAAAATGAACATCGGGTACGTCATAGATGATTTTTACGTCACGGTAAATTCCGCCGTAAAACGTAAAGTCCGCCGAATCGGGATAAATATATTTGTTGCTTCTGTTGTCAACGGCAACCTCAATAAAGTTTTTCGGAGAGGAAAGAAAATCGGTGATATCAAAGCGGAAGGTTGAATAACCGCCCATATGCGTGCCGACGGCACGGCCGTTGATCAAAACGTCGCATTTGCTGTTGACGCCGTTAAACTCAATGTATACCTTGCCGGGATAGGTGCCGATCACCTTAGTGTAGGTGCAAACGCCGCGGTAATACGTCGGTGCGGCGCCCTGACCGTCAAGGGCGTTCCAGGTGTGCGGCAGGTCAACCGTCTGCTTTTCGTCTTGCTTACGGAAAGTCCAGCCGGTGTTGAACAGTTCAATTTTTTTCATGTATAAAACTCCTTTTCGATTGTAATTCCTGATTTATTCAAAATATATGTCTGCGCAAAGACCGTAGTGATCCGAAACATACATTCCGTTTACCATGTTTTTAATGATCTTGTATTCAGCCACCTTCGTACCCTTTTCCACAAAGATAAAGTCGATCGCACTTGTGTGAAGAATGTCGCCCCGGCCGTAGTTGTGATAGGTCTTGCCGCTTTCGGTTTTTTCGGCAACCAGCCGGCTGTCGTCCATGGCGGCGGTCATTTTTTTGTATGTATCCGTGCCCTCATTGGTGTTGAAGTCACCCGTGCAGACGACGGGATACTCTTTTGAAAGCTCCTCAATCTTGTTAAGAAGAACGTCCGCCTGCTTTGTACGCGTACACTCAAGCAAATGGTCAAGATGCGTATTGATGTGGGTATAGGTAAAGCCCGTCTCGCGGTTTTTAAGCGTTGCCCATGTGCAGATTCTCGGGAAAGTAGACATATAGTCCTTTGAGCCGGGAACGTCCGGTGTTTCCGAAAGCCAGATCGTACCCGAATCGAGCAGCTCATACTTATCCTTCAGATAGAACACACAGCTGTATTCGGTGTTTTCGTCCAGATTTCTTCCGTCTCCGACACGGGCGTACCGGTCGCCTAAGCTTTCATCAAGAAGACTGAGCCATTCGGGGTTTGCCTCCTGAACGCCGAAGGAATCGGGAGCATACGCCGTCAGCACCTTTTCCATCAGCACACTGCGGTTTTTCACGGTACCGTAAATATCGTTTGCCGAACGCAGGTTGAACGAAACAATACGAACCGCCCCGTCCTTTTGCTCGGGCACATCAGTCACTTCACCGCTGCCGTTTCCGACCGATACACCTAAAGTAAGAAGTATCGCCGTAACAAGTGCTACGAGATTTTTAATCATACACATAAATACTTTCTCCTTTTCAAAACACTCTTAGTAAAAATAGACAATAAAATTTTACTATTATATCCGTCGTTTGTCAAGTTTATAAAAAAGTATTAAGATTTTTTTACCGGCTCCGCGCAAAATTCGATGAAAACAAATATTTACGGCAAACAAAGCCGTTTTTTCCTAAAAAAACATCTCCGGCGGCAAAAAATCAGAACGAAAGCCGCCGAAGACAAAATGAGTATGATTGTTTAATGGTACAAAGCAACGGATATCAAATAATAAGCGAAGCGATCTGATAGACCGCAAAGGTGATCACCCATGCTGTCAGAAGCTGAAAAGCGGCAACGCCGAACATTGCTTTCCGGCTTCCGGTCTCTTTCTTGATTGTCGCAAGCGTTGCGGCACAGGGGATATACAAAAGGCAGAACAGCATCATACAAAAAGCGTTCAGCGGACCGAAGCCGAGTGCACCAAGCTCGCTTTGTAAAACGGCAATCTCACTTGCCGTCGCAACGCCCTGCATACCGAAAAGAACGATGAAGCTTGAAACAACAACCTCTTTTGCCGAAATAC
>JBJFHV010000011.1:0-4350 GCA_051894015.1 Acutalibacteraceae bacterium
TATCAAGATAATACCATTGGTCCGCAATCTTGACAATGTTGCACGCATGAAGCAGTTTATCACTGACAACAACACGGGCATCTAGACCAGCCTCAAGTGCAAGGCGGTAAAAAGCGAGAGAAAAGCCTTCACATACACCGCTGTTATTCACAAGTACCGAATAGGCAGAGTTATGCACATCGCTGTATGCCTCGTCATTCGGTAAAATTACATTTGCGTTATCGCAAAGATATTCAAAAATTGATCGTGCCTTTTCATATTCCGGTTTTTCTTCCAAACAGAGGGATTTTGCAATTTCTGAAAGCTTATCGTCAAGCAGGCTTTCCTGTTCTGCCGTGGTGTAGTAATCCACATCGAGCACTAAATATCCGTCGTCAAAAACCGCTCTGTTAATTTTCTTCACCGACCATCTGAGGTTATCACCGGCTGCCGAATCCTCCGTGTCATAAGCAAAGACAGCGTCAAAGAACAGAACAAAATCGTTGTAACCTGTCAATTCAGGGACACCCTGCGGATATGGTAGAATGATATACTTATTTCTGTTGATCATCTGTCGGCGTACATATTCCACTAACGCTTCAAAGCTGTCAGGGACTTCAAACGGAACAAAGCTTCTGTTATATTTATCGGCATACTCCTTGGCGGTTGAAGGCTCGTAGCCGTAGATTGTTGCACCGGACACAATGGTGTCTTCCGCATCGGGAATCGCACAGTTGCGGTCTCTGATGATAAATGTCTTGAGGTTGTCAACGGCATAGAACGCATTGTTACCGACGGCGGTCAGTCCGTTCTTCATGTCAATTGTATGAAGAGAGGACATATTGCGGCAAAAATACGGAGGAATCGTTGAGCCTTCAAAAATAATTGAGGTGATGTTTGAGCACTTATTAAACGGGCTTGCGCTACCGGTTGTATATTTCAGTGTCTCCGGTACCGTGATGACGGAAAGTCCGGTGCATTCAGAGAACGAATAGGCCCCAAGGGTTTCAACCTTGTTAAGATCAATGGTTCTAAGCGTTGTGCAATATGCAAATGCACTGTTTCCGATCTTTTTGACCGTATCCGGAATCACAACTTGTGTAATGGCCGGAGCAGATTTACAGACATAATCCGCAACTTTAACAGTTCCCTCGGCAAATATAACTTTTGTTAAATTCTTACAACCGTAAAAAGCACCGTACACACTAACCTTAGTCAGTGTTGATGGAAATGTCACTTCTGTAAGAGAAAAACAATTTCTGAATGCATAACTACCTAATTCTATTATACCTTCATGTAAATCGATTGCCTTGAGTGCAAAACAGTCACTGAATGCATTAACACCTATTACTGACACACTCTCCGGTAAATGTATGTTTTCTAATAGGCTACACCCGCTGAATGCCTCAGTACCAATTTCAGTAACAGATTCAGGCAAAATAACTTCTTTTACCGCCTCGACAGATTCGCATACATTATCTGCCACCTTAACCGTTCCCTCAGCAAAAACTACTTTGGCTAAATTTGTGCACTCGTAAAAAGCTCCGTAATGACCTACAGTCGTCAATGTTGAAGGAAGAGTAACTTCGGTAAGGGATTTACAACCTCTGAATGCATCGCTATCCAATTCTGTTATGCCTTCATGCAAATCAATCGCTTTCAGCGAAGTACATCCACTAAACGCATTACCGCCTATTACTGACACACTCTTTGGTAAATTTATGTTTTCCAAAAGGCCACACCTACTGAATGCCTTAGAGCCAATTTCAGTAACGGATTCAGGCAAAACTACTTCTTTAACAGCAGAGGCAGATTCACATACATTATCTACCACCTTAACCGTTCCCTCGGCAAAGATGACTTTGGTCAGTTTTGTACAGCCGGAGAAAATAGCAGTAGTGCTTACTGTCTTCAAGGTTGAAGGGAAAGTAATTTCAGTAAGAGATGTGCAGTCAAGGAAAGCCTCACCTCCGATAGTAGTAATGCCTTCATTAAGTTCCATTTGTTCAAGTGCCGGACAGCGGGCAAAGGCTTTTTCTCCGATGGTTTTAACAGATTCTGGTAAAACAACATTTTTAAGACTCTTTAAATCGGTACAAAATCTGGCCGGAACAGCAGATATTCCGTCCGAAAAAATTATCGTCTCAAGTTTTGCACTGCCGGCAAACGCACCGTACCCATCGCCCCAGAACCAGTCATAATCCTGAAGCGTACTCGGTATGGTGACTTGCGTCAATGAATTGCAGTATTTAAACGCAGCGGAGCCGATTACTTGTAAACCTTCATGAAGTTGAATTTCCTTTAGAGATATGCAACTTTCAAAAGCATAGTCATAGATATCTTCAACAGCATTCGGAAGATTGATGGTTTCAAGGGAAGTGCAGTTTTTAAAAGCCTGAAAGCCTATTGCTTTAACTGACTCTGGAATCGTCACATTCTTAAGTCCGGTCATATTTAAACAAATATAATTCGGAATTTGCGTCAAGCCGTCTTCAAAACTTACTGTTGTTATGTTAAGGCACCCTTTAAAGGGTGCACTGTTGCATAAACCAAACTCATCTTTCATCGTGCTTGGAAAATGGATTTCTGTCAGCTGACTACAGTTTTCAAACGCTCCGTTTCCGATAGTCAACAATCCCTCATGAAATTCGATATTTTTGATAGATTTGCAATTTGAAAATGCATATTGTCCTATTTTCGTAACAGCAGGCATTTCCATGTTAAGCTCTGTACAGCCAGAAAATGCTCTGTTTCCGATTATTGTCACTGTTTCGGGCAACACGACTTCTGTCAGTGCCGTCATGCCTTTGCATATGTAATCACAGACTTTTGTTGTTCCCTCGACAAAAATGACTTTGGTCAGATTTGGGCAACCGGTGAAAGTACCATATATACTGACTTTAGTTAATGTAGAAGGGAACGTCACTTCCGTAAGGGAGGTACAATTGCTGAATGAATAATCGCTCAATTCTGTTATCCCTTCAGGTAAAACAATCGTCTTCAATTCCGCGCAGCTGTTAAACGCATTGTAATTTATCGCTTTTACCGTACCCGGCAGAACAAGGCTTTGTATACTGCTATTCTTAAAGGCATTTTCTCCGATTGCACTTACCGTATACCCACCGAGGCTTTCGGGAATGGTCAGGTTTTCAATAACATCTCCGCTGAAGCCCGTTACGGTCGCCGTGGAGTCGCTGTTAACGGTGTAAGTCAGTCCGGCTTCCGAAAAAACTTCCGTTTCGGCGCCTGCAAGCATACACGAGCCTGCTGTCAGAACAGACATAATGAAAATGAACAGAATTGAGAACTTTGATTTCATGAACCTTCCTCCTTATGATTGCAGTTTTATACTGATATCGGCAACGAACTCGCGGTCATCACACGACAGGCGGAACTTGCCGCCGTACTTTTCCGCAATTCTGCCGACATTTTTCAGTCCGATCCCATGATTTTTCAAGTCCGATTTTGACGTCTTTATCCTGTTGTTTTTTATCATAACACGCTCATTCACCGGATTCACAATGGAAAGAACAAAGAACAGCTCACGGGCATTCGCTTCAATCCGGATGTACTTTTCACCGCTGAACCGCTTTGTGCTTTCGATGGCATTGTCAACGAGGTTGCCGAGAATCGTGCAAAGGTCTGATGAAGCAATCCCCTTTTCCGGAATTGTACCGGTGAACGTCATTTTGATACCCAGCTCTTCGGCAAGAGCGTTTTTGTTGTTCAGCATGGCGTCGGCGACAAAATTTCCGGTTGAAATCTGCCTTTTCTGAACACCCGATGAGATCTTGATCGTTTCAAGATATTCTGCCGCCTCTTCATTCTTTCCGGCATTGAGCAAAGCCGTGACAACAAGCATGTGATTTTTATAGTCATGCCGGAATTCTCTGAGCTGCTGATCACTTGAAAGCATCCTTTCATAGTTTTCGTGCTGTTCGTTAAGCTGCTTGAGAATCTGCGTCTGCTGATAGGAAAGCAGAAAGATTTTGTATGCAAAATAGATGATACAGATAAAAATACTGATTGCCGAAAGAGAAAAGAAAATATTCAGCGGTAACTCATTGTCATATCCAAAATCGTGCTTGGCAAAATCCGCAAAAAAGACCGTGAAGTTCAAAAGGAACCAAACCGGCAACAGCCACTTCGGAACCGTTTCGTAAACATTTTTTATCAGGTTGAAATTCGATATCCTGTTTGCAATCAGAATTGCGACTGTAATTGCGGTATAACCGATGATTGTTGCCGTGTTATCCACGACAACCCATTCCATACTCCGGGCATCATTCTTGAAAATGAATCCGATAAACCCGATCAGTGCCTCCGAGGAGGACATAACCAGTGCTACTGCTCCGAGTGACTTCCGGAATT
>JBJFHV010000012.1:0-4344 GCA_051894015.1 Acutalibacteraceae bacterium
ATTTGTCGCCAGCTTATCCGTGAACACACCGACGGCAAGCGTTTCGCAGGCGGGAATCTTCGGTAGCTCAACAGTATCACCCGTGAAAATGATATCGTAATAATCGCGGTCAAAAACGATCCTTGCCGTTTTGGCGTCTGACAGTGACCATTCGTCATCAAAAGTAAATTGAATTTGATAATTGCTGTTTGCGCTGATCAGATAGCGCTTTTGACAAATTGCGGTTTTGTTTGTGACATTGATTCTGATTGTTGTCATTTCTTTTCTTTCCTCCTAAAAAAAGATAAAAAAACAGACTGCTCATCAAGAATAAGCAGCCTGATTGTTGCGGAAAAATGCGAATTGCGGATTCGCACAATTTAATTTTAGCCCGAAAAAACGATTTTGTCAATACTTTTTCGAACATTTGTTCTGGCAAATGAAAAATATTTTGACAAATTTGCGAAAAATATTGACAAACTATTAATTTTCATTTAAAATACTGTTAAGTTAAAAAACAAGGGGGATTCAATTTATGCAAAAATTCATGGCTTTTTTACTGCTTTTTGCGGCAATGTTCCTGGGGTTCTTTTATGATTACGGTGACAGCAGGCTTGTTGACAAGCTTAACCCGGGAATGGAGCAGGCAGAAATCACAAGTGACAAAATTTCAATCGAGATTGAAGATGAAGTCACAACAAAGACTGACAAAATTCAGATCAAAATCGTCAATCACACCGGCAAGTATTATAAGTTCAAAGCTGAGCCGGACATCGAAGTTTTTACAAATGACGGTTGGTATGATGTTGCCCGGTCGGCGCTTATCAATGTAGGCGAGATCAAAGGATCGGTGGATGCCGGCGAAACCGTCACCGCAACGGCAAAAGGGGTCAAGACCTATAATATCAAAAAGGGATATTCTTACAGAATTATTATGCAGTTCGATGATGAATTGGGCGAAATCGTCACCGCGGAAGCAAGATTCACCGTAACGAAATAAAGCGGCGGACTGCTGTGCAAAAATGCCGGGGCTTTCGGGCTCCGGCTGTTTTTTATTCAACGGTTACGGATTTGGCAAGATTTCTCGGCTTGTCAATGTCGTTTCCGAGGCCTTTGGCAGTGTAGTAGCTTAAAAGCTGGGAAACAACCGCTTCAAGCGACGGCAAAAGATACTCGTTCGTGTCGGGGACAAAAATGCAGTTTGAAAAAGCACTTACCTTGTCTTCGTCGGATTTTCGGGCGATGACAATCACATTGGCGCCTCTTGCGATGACCTCCATGACGTTGCTGACAGTTTTTTTCAAAATGCTTTTGCAGCACGCGTGCGCTACGACAACGGTTCCTTTTTCGATCAGCGAGATTGTACCGTGCTTCAGCTCTCCGGCGGCGTAGGCTTCGCAGTGAATGTAGCTGATTTCCTTAATTTTGAGTGCCGCTTCGCAAGCGCTTGCATAGTCTAAGCCTCTGCCGATAAAATAGGCGTGTTCAAGACCGATGAAGTTTTCGGAATACTGTCGGCATACGTCTGCGTTTAATGAGAGTGTTTTTTCAACAAGCTCGGGCAGACGCATAATGTCCTGAAGAATTTCGTCAAGCTCATTTTTGCCGCAAGTGCCCTTTTCGTAAGCAAAATGCACCGCAAGAAGATACAGTACCGCAAGCTGAGCGGAATATGCCTTCGTTGTGGCAACCGCGATTTCGGGGCCGGCCCTTGTATAAAGCACACAGTCGCTTTCTTCGGCAATTGTGCTTGACGGAACGTTGACAATAGAAAGCGTTTTGGCTCCCTGTTTTTCGGAAAGCCGTAACGCGGCAAGGGAATCCGCGGTTTCGCCGCTCTGGCTGATGACAATAACAAGTGTGTTTTCGTCAAGAAGCGGCTGACGGTAGCGAAATTCGGACGCAATATCACATTCGACGGGAATTTTCGAAAGTCTTTCGATGACATATTTTCCGACAAGACCCGTGTGATAAGCCGAACCGCAAGCGGTGATATATATTTTTTTTATGTTTTCGGACAGAATGCCGCTTTCGGCAAAATATTCGCCGATCCGTATTTTCCCGTTTTCTACAAGGGGCGTTATCGTGTCACGAATGGCTCTCGGCTGTTCGTAAATCTCCTTGAGCATAAAATGCTCGTAGCCGTTTTTTTGGATATCGAGAGCAGACCGTTCGATTTTTTTGAATTTTTTGCTGACGGGGTTAGCGTTCCCGTCAAAGAAACGAACGCCGTCACGGCTCACTTTGGCGATTTCGTCTTTTCCGAGCCGCACGCTTTGGGAAGCATACCGGACAAGAGCGGTTTCGTCCGACGCGATATGACTGCTTCCCTTTGAAACGCCGATAATCAGCGGACTTGAGCGGCAGGTGCAGTAAATATGTTCTGTATCGCCGCTGAAAAGAATGGCAAGGGCGAACGAGCCGTCAAGCATTTTTATTGTATCGCTGATTGCTTTGACAACATCGCCTTGATAGTTTCTTTCAAGAAGGGTCGGGATAACCTGCGTGTCGGTCTGACCGGTAAAATGATAGCCCTCGCTTTCGAGCATTTTTTGAAGCGAAGCGTGATTTTCGATGATGCCGTTATGAACGACGGCAAAGCTTTTGTTTTCGCTCAGATGAGGATGGGCGTTCAGGCTGTCGGCTTTTCCGTGGGTTGCCCAACGGGTGTGCCCGATTCCGATTGTCGAGTTTTTGGGAGGCTTTTCGTCAATCAGCTTTTCAAGAGCCGAAAGCCGTCCTTCGGTTTTCCGGACTTCAATTTCATTTTCGGCGATGACGGCAATTCCTGCTGAGTCGTAGCCTCTGTATTCAAGATCTCTCAAGCCCTCGAGAAGATAGGGAACGGCAAGCTTGTCCCCGATGTATCCGATGATTCCGCACATAGGTAACACCTCTTTTGATTTTGATTGCCGAATGAAGGAAGCTTCGCATCAAAGCATATGCTGTGATTTATTCGGAGATTCCTTTAATTTTTGTATTTCATTTCGGCTCATGATGTGTTATACTATTATATGTATGGTTTTTGCCGTTTATTTTAAGACGCTTTAAATTTTTTATGAGGTGAATGTTATGCCGTTTTCCAAGTTGGCCGCTTTTGCGGTCGGTACCGTCGGCGCCGCTGTGGGTGCGTTTTTTGCCTGTGAGGCTTATGAGAGCAAAGGAAACCTTGATTGTGAGCCCGATTTTCTTTTGATACTCGGCTGCCGGGTAAAGGGGAACGAGCCTGAACCGACGCTTCGGATGCGTACCGGAAAGGCGGCTGAATTTCTTTCGGAACATAAAAACACAATTGCAATCTGCTGCGGCGGAATCGTACACGATGACCAGACAAAAAGCGAAGCCGAAGCGATCAGGGACGGACTCATTGAAGCCGGAATCGAAGAGAGCCGGATTCTTCTTGAGGACAAATCGACCACGACCAAGGAAAACTTTTCGAACGCGAAAAAGATCATCGACGCAATGAAGCTTCAGTCTGAGCCGAGAATCGCTTTTCTTTCGAGCGAATTTCATCTCATGCGTTCGCTGTATATCGCAAAGCGGACGGGTGTCAGGGTGAAAAGCGTTGCGGCGCCGTCCCCGAAAGAGCAAAAAATCAAAAATTACATCAGAGAACTTCTTGTGTTCCCGGCAACCATCATAGAAACCGCCGGAAAGGAGAATTGACATGAATCTTACACAGCTGAAAGCCTATAAAGTCAAAGAGGTTGTTTTTTCGAACAACATTACCGCAAAGGTACAGCTTCATTTTAACAATAAGGTCAGCTACAACGTCCGATATGATAATCGCGGTATGTGCGAGGGCACCATGACAGTCGAGGTTTTTGACAAGCAGCATCCCGACGTGCTGAACGCCAAGGTGACGGTCTGCGGTGTTTTTACGGTCGTACCCGAAGCGACAAAAGAGCTTGTGCACGTGGAAACGTTCAAGGAGCTTTTCCCTTACGCAAAAGCACTGATCACAACGCTTTCCGCCAATGCCGGAATCCCGCCGATCATCGTACAGAATGTGGATATTGACAGTCAGGAGATTTACCGTTTTGACATGAATGCGATCAAGGGGGAAGAATCATGAGCCGCCTTCTGGATCAGCTGAACGATGATGAGATGGATTTTACCGTCCGCTTTACGGACACCGACGGCGTAAAGGTCAGCGGTGAATTTCTGGATATTGTTTGTCGTGACGCAGTGGAGTATGCTGTCATTTCGCCCGACGACGCCGACGGCTATGTCGACATTTTCCGGATTCAGATTCTGAACGGAAATGAGCTATATATTAGAGAAAAGGACGAAAAAGTTCTTGACGAAGTATTTGAAATTTTCAGGATAAAAAACGAAGACGAATTTGATTTTGATTAAGGAGGG
>JBJFHV010000013.1:0-4339 GCA_051894015.1 Acutalibacteraceae bacterium
GTCAATAATTCCTCGATTCTTTATCAGGGAATCCGCCTGACCTACGGCATGAAAACCGGTGCCGGCTGTTATTGGGACGAAAATATGAACGGCGGAACCAAATTCACGGTTTCCTCCGACGGCTCCATGCTTACCGAGCACGTTTACGTCGATCCCGCCGAAGTCGGCTACAAGACCTCAACGGGTATTTTCGGCGATGTTTGCTGACAACAAATAAACACGGAAAACAACAAGTCCTTTGCCTGTCTTTCGGGCAAAGGACTGTTTTTATTTCCATTCACGTTTAATCCTATCAAGGATTTCCCTATCCGCCGGACAAAAAGCAAAGCCGTCAATCTCATCGGGTGTGATCCATCGGATATCGTTGTGTTCTAACATTTTCGGTTTACCCTCGGCGATTTCACAGTGAAACAGCGTCAGATCAACCGTCATGTCGGGATATTCGTGAATCACCTCAATAAACGGATCGCCGACCGTCACCGTAATATCAAGCTCTTCTATACATTCACGGACAAGTGCCTGCTGTTTGCTTTCGCCTTCTTCGACCTTTCCGCCGACAAATTCCCAAAGCAGTCCTCTTGTCTTGTGCTTCGGTCTTTGGCAAATCATAAATCTGTTTTTGTTCCAAATCAAAGCGGCAACTACCTGTGTCATACCGTTTCCTCTTTTCTTTTCATACATCATCGGAATATACCGAATCCCGTCCTGTACTTCTTCGCCTGACAGCGGTGTAAAGCCTAATTTTTTATACACATTTGCGGCATAAGGTGAAGAATGAACCGTCAGCTTTTCGGGAGATGTTTCTTTCAGCATAAAATCAAAAAGCGCCCTGCCCGCTCCTTGCCGGTGATACTGTTCGTCAACGAAAAAGAGACTGATGTGCGTCCCCTCGTTTCTTGTTGCAAGCACACCGATGATTTTTCCGTCCGTGAAAGCTGCGTACATCGTAAGCGACGGCTTTTCACTCTCCGATTTCAGAAAAGCCAGAAAATGCTCCGTCCCCTCTTTTGGGTAAACAGGGGCTTCAAATTTCATAAACACATCGGCGCAAAGCGCTAACGCCCCGGCTCTTTCTTCGGGTTTTACCTCCCTGACTTCAAATAAGCTGTCCGTTTTTATCACCCTTCCCTTTCCGAGAAAAATGTACCGCACCGCCGTCTGTCTTTTACCGCGTTTTGGCCGCAAGATACGGACTGTCGTCAAAATCAATGTTGATGTCCTCGTTCCGGACGGTTGCGTCAACATACGGCAATATCACCGTAAAATCGGTGTGTTCCGTTGTGCTCTTGGCTTTGATCGTGCCGCCGTGAAGCTCAACGATCTGTTTGGCAATCGCAAGTCCGAGTCCCGAGCCGCCGGTCGCCGTCGTTCTTGCCGAATCCACGCGGAAAAATTTATCGAACAGCCGGTCGATTTTCTCCTGCGGGATTTCGTCGCAAAGATTGCGGAATTTGATAATCACTCTGTCGTTCCGGATTCGCGCTCCGATGATAATGGTGGTGTTTTCATAGCAGTAATTGACCGCGTTTTTTAAAAGATTGTCGAACACCCTTGCGATCTTGTCGGAATCGGCAAACATCACGATCTTTTCGGGAATATCAATATGTACCTCAAGCCCTTTTTCCTTGAGCATCGGATAAAACTCCTCGGAAATCTGACAGATCATCATTTTCAGATCAATGCGGTTTCTTTCCAGCGTGATGTTGTTGATGTTGAAGCGCGTAATTTCGAAAAATTCATTGATCAGCTGTTCAAGCCTGTATGCCTTTTCAAGTGCGATTCCGGTATATTTTGCCCTCTGTGCAAGCGGAATTTCGGGACTTTCGTCAAGCAGCGTCAGATAGCCGATAACACTCGTCAAGGGCGTTTTCAGGTCGTGCGCCAGATACATGACAAGGTCGTTTTTTCTCGCTTCGGACTGTGCGGCAAGCTGTTGGGATCGAAAGACGTCGTGCTTGATATCCTTGAGCGTAATTTCAACGTCGGAAAAATTCTGAGAAAACTTTTTGATCTGCACTTCGTCCGTCGTAATGGCCGAAAGACTTTGCCAAAGCTTGTCGAAATTGACAAGCGTCGAAACCGAATAAGCGAAGGCGGACAAAAAGAAAACAACAAGGTACAGTCCGATAACGACAAGATAACTGTTTTCAAGAAGAAACGCTCCCGCCTTTTCGCCGAAAACATTCCTTAAAACGGCACTGACAAGATAGTAAATATCGCTGTACTGCCTTGCGGCGAGTGTCAGCAGGATATAGAAAAAGACCAGCAGTCCCAGACACACAAAATTAAAGCGCAGAAAATCGCCGATGATTTTTGTGCTCATTTTTTCTTTCGGAGAAACGCTCTTTTTCTTTTTCCTTTTTTTCAAAAGGCTCTTATTTTGTGTTATTTTCAATTTTGTATCCCACTCCCCAGACGGTTTTCACAAAGCGCGGATTTCTTGACGGCTCGTGAAGTTTTTCTCGGATCCGTCTTATATGTACCATAACGGTGTTGTTGCTGTCAAGATATTTTTCGCCCCAGACCGTTTCAAAAATATCTTCGGTCGAAACCACCTTGCCCTCATTGCGGCAAAGAAGCCAGAGAATATTGAACTCTGTCGGTGTCAGGTTGATTTCCTCACCGAAAAGATAGCATTTATGGGTACTGTTGTCAACCTCAAGACCGCCGATTTCAATATATTCGTCGTTTGTGATTTTTTCGTTGTACTGCGTTGAACGGCGAAGCTGCGCCTTGATCCTTGCGGTAAGCTCAAGCGGATTGAACGGCTTTGTGACGTAATCGTCCGCACCGATCGTAAGACCGGAAATTTTGTCAATATCCTGAACTTTAGCGGTCAGCATGATGACCGGATAGGTGTGTTTTTTCCGTATCGCCGCGCAGATTGTAAACCCGTCAATATCCGGAAGCATTACGTCCAGCACGGCAAGGTCAAAGCTTTGGCTGTTCACCGCCTCCAGTGCGCTTTTTCCGTCAAAGCATTTCACAATTTCGAAGCCCTCATTTTTTAAATACAGCTCAACAAGATCGGCAATTTCTTTTTCATCGTCAACGACAAGTATTTTCATTTTTTATCTTTCTTCCCTTCGGATTCGTTTTGATCGGTACGATTACACTCAGTATACCATAAAAGCGGAAAATTTTTCTTACGAAAATCTTAAGATTAAAGTTTCGACATAAAAAATCAAAAAATTCGTCAGCTTATTCAAAATACATTGACGTTTTCAGTCTTTTTTCGGTGTTAAATTCTCTTTATTTTTAGGTGAATTTATAGTAAAATATGATATAAATAACATTATGAGTCATTATGCCTGTAAGACCCCAAATAACAAAGTCGGTGATAACCGGCTCGAAGGACACCGAAAGGAGAAAATACACAATGGGAAAAATAGTTATTGTTGATGATGATATTGATATTGCTCAGCTTGTTTCCGACGCTCTTGAAGACGAAGGCTTTGACACCCAGATCTGCAGCGAAGCGAATGCGGCAAAAGCCTATATTCTCGAAAACACAGGCAATATTGATCTTGTTACCCTTGATATTATGATGCCCGGAATGAGCGGTCTTGAGCTTTGCCAGCAAATCAGAAACAAGCTCGACTGCCCGATTATTTTTGTTTCCGCAAAGGGCAAAACAATCGACACTGTTTTAGGTCTTGAACTCGGCGCGGACGACTATATTTCAAAACCGTTCGTCGTTGAGGAATTTGTCGCAAGAGTCAAAGCCCATATAAGACGTGAAAAGAGAACCAATCAGGTCGATGATGAGGGAATTATTAAGGTCGGAGATATCGAAATCCATAAGGGCTCTTATGAGGTTTTGAAAAACGGCAAACCCGTTCCGTGCTCGACAAGAGAATTTCAGCTTCTTGAATACCTGATGGAAAACGCCGGAAAGGTTTTGACAAGAGAACAGATTTTCAGCCACGTCTGGGACACCGAGTTCGGCGATATCGGAACCGTTGCCGTCAACATCAAAAGTATCCGGGACAAGCTCGATCCGTCTAACGAATACATCAAAACCGTTTGGGGCGTCGGCTATAAGTTCATCAAAGCGCACTGATCAATCCGGGGAGGGACTCTTTTGAGTTCAAATCGTAAAAATAATTTTATTCTTATTTTGATTTTTATGCTTGTCATTGCCGCCTTTGGCCTGTCGTATAATCAATCCATAAAGCAAGCGGTTTCGGAAGCGGCCGGCAACGACAGAGAAATGCTCGGAAAGCTGAACGTTGAAATTATCAACAAGCTTACCGCCGCAGACAGCAGCAGTGAATGGAAAAGCATCATCGAAAGCTACGACGGAATTAAAATCACCGTTGTTGACGAAAACAACGAT
>JBJFHV010000014.1:0-4324 GCA_051894015.1 Acutalibacteraceae bacterium
AGTTTCTTGATTATATCCTCTGCGGTGAAGGCGAAGAAGCCTTGCCGGCTCTTGTGCGGTGTATCGGGGAAAAGTCAGAAATTCCCGACGGGCTTTGCACCATGCGAAGCGGAATCGAAATCCGGCCGGGCCGGCTTCATAAGCTTTCCGGCGATCCTCCGTCTGCGTTCGGTGACATCTCCGAAGGCTCACTGAAAAACAAGCTTGCCTATATGGAAGCAAGCCGTGGCTGTCCGTTTTCATGCGCGTTCTGCCTGTCCGGCGAAAAAGGAAACGTCCGCTTCTTTTCGCTTGAGAGAGTCAAAAGCGACATTCTGACGTTAGCTTCAAGCGGTGCACAGACGGTGAAATTCGTTGACCGCACGTTTAACTGTGACAAGAAACGCGCGCAGGAGATTTTGCGGTTTATCAAAGATAACTACGGCGGAAAAATTCCCGACGGCGTGTGTTTTCACTTCGAAATCGCCGCCGATATTCTCGATAGTGAAACACTCTTCCTGATCGGCTCGATGCCGAAAGGCTCGGTTCAGTTCGAAGCCGGAATCCAGAGCTTCAACCCGAAGACACTTGAAAGCGTGCGGCGCAAAACGGACTTTAAAAAGCTTGAAAAAAATCTGAAAACGCTGATTTCTTTCGGCAACTGCCATGTTCATACCGACCTGATTTTCGGTCTGCCGTATGAGGATTATGCTTCGGTCAAAGAAAGCTTCAACCGTGCTTTTGCGCTCGGTTCAAATATGCTCCAGCTCGGCTTTTTAAAGGTGCTTCACGGCTCATATCTTGAAGAAAAGGCGCAGGAATACGAAATCGAATACAGTGAAACACCTCCGTATGAGGTCATCCGCACGAAATGGCTGCGTGCGGACGAAATCCGAAAGCTTCACAAAATCGAAAGCGTATTTGACCGCCTTTACAACAGCGGTCGGTTCAAGCGGACGCTCCGGTATGTACTGTCCGAAAGCGGTCTTTCTCCGTTTGATTTTTTCGAAAGATTTTCAGAAAGAATCGGAGACGAAGGCCCGATGCCGCTTGACGGATTCACTGAAAAGTGCTTTGCCTTTTTCCTGACACTTCCCGGCATCGAAAAAATGCGGCTTCGCGACGAGATGATCACCGACCGGATTGCCGCCAATGCTTCGGCGGTTATCCCGAAGTGCCTGCAAATCAAGGACAGCAGACTGAAAGCCGTCAAGCGCCTTTTATCCGAAAAAATTCCGCCCGAAAAAGGCTCCATGAGAACGCTTGCGATACTTTATTCGTCGGGTGACGTGATTTTTTCCGACCACCGGAAGAAAGACAAAGTAAGCGGAGAATACGAAATAACAAGAGTAAAAGAACAAGACTGCTGTTTCTGACAACGGCAGTCTTGCGGTTTATTCTGTTTTACTTTGCCAGGTCAATAAATCCTCTCGGTCCGATGATCTTGTTGACGGCGTTGCTTCCGGTTTTCAGCACGGAGGAAACCGCCTTATCAAGAAAGCTGTCACCCGACTTTTCATAGATACCGAGTCCGACCATCATATCATAAAGTGCCTCGATCGCCTCGTTGTCCTTTTCGGGGTCGTTTACCGTGTTGTACTTTACGGCAAGTGCCTTGTCGTAAATTGCCTGCTGCTGTTCGGTGAGTGTTTTACCCGAAGCAAGATACGCCTCCATGTCGGGGATATAGCTGCGGTTGAGCTTTTTGAGATCCTCGGCGTTGTTGAACTGCGGATAAAGACAGCCGTCCTCGCTCATATTGTCGCAGTCACCGACCGTCTTGACTGTTCCCAAGGCAAGGTCGATTGCAAGACTCAAGGCCGCCCCGTTGTTTTCAAGCTCATGCTTCTGACCGTAGAAGTACCAGCTACTGTCCTTGTAGTATGCGGTCGAAATATCAATCGAGCCGTCGGGAGAAAGAATCCGTCCGCTTTCGTCTTCAAAGCGTGTTCCGGGCTTGACATAGCTTGTTCCGGGTGCGGTCGAGGAAATGTTGATGATCTCGTCGCTGTTCGTGCTTTCGGCGGACTTCATAAACGAGAACACCTTATAGTCCGAAGTCTTTTCACCGTAGGAAAGACCATAGCCCGAAATAAACGAGAACGTCACGCCCTGCTTTTGGAGTGCAGACAGTCTTTCTTTGAGCGTTGACTGAGCGGCATAATATTCGTCGGTCTGTGCTTTTACTCTCTCGCTTGTGATAAGCGGTCTGACGCTTTCGTAATCGTAGGACGGCACAAGTGCCATCAGCGACGGCGTATTCAGAATCAGATTCTTCGATATGGAATCCACCGCCTTATCAACAAGGTCACGCAAAGCGGCTTTCGGGAAAATGCGCAAAGCCATATTGACAAGATAACCCCACGGTTCACCGACCAGTTCGCCGATGATGCCGTTATAGAAAAGATCGGCGGAATTGCTGACGTACTCCTTGTTAATAAGATCCGTCACGAGGTCGCTTCCGTTCCAGCAGCCGACAATACTGACAACTCGGCGGACGTGATTGTCGGACACAAGCGGATATTTTGCAAGATAAGCACTGACAACCGATGCGCCCATGCTCATCGGTACCAAAACGACCTTTTTGGCGCCGACTTTGTTTTCCGCAACGGCGGTGTCAATGAAGTCCTTCAGGCCCTTGACGTTTTCGTCGGTGTTCGAAAAAGCACAGTAATTATAGCAGTACAGATAGTCTTCATAATCAGAACCGAGCTTCGCTTCGGCGATTTCGGCGCAGGGTATTGACGAATAGAAGCGGCTTTTCGCTTCGCTGAAGCTTTCTCCGTTTTCGTCCGTTACGCTCGGATATTCCGAAACAGGACAAGTGTAACGGGGTGTGACAACGGACGGATCCCCGTTTCCGTTTTCGTCAAGAATATTGACCGAAAAAAGACTTTTGATAATCGTGTCAACGTCAGACTGCGTCAGGCTGCTTCTTCTTGTCACAATCGACGCGATCAGCGACCAGACGACTTTGGCGATTGATTTTTGCGTCGCACGGTCGGAAAAAGCGGACGAAAAGTCGTTATTTAAAAGATTCCATTTCGCTTCATACTTGCCCGAAGCGATCAGCGGTGCATAATTGTCATAATCCTGAAGCGTTCCGACGGGAAAAGCATCGTCCGCAAGGTAGCTTTCGTCAAAACGATAGGAAAACGACTGGCCGATTCCCGTAACAAAAACAATCAGGCTGTTTTCGTTTTCGCTGAATGCATTTTCAAGGCTGTTTTGCCGGGTAATTACTGCGTTTTGGGGCTCGGCGGCAAATGCCGGCACAAGAAGCGCAAAGCACAGCAAAAGACTGAGCAAAACAGACAACAGTTTCTTCATAATAATCTCCTCCGAAAGTTCTTTTTCTAATTTTAACACACCACAAAAAGCAATTCAAGATTTTTTAACCTTTTTACATGATTTTAAACAAGTTAATATAACATTGCCGGAACAAGAAAAGGTAATGTTAACATTTCTTTTAAAATATTTTTATTTTGTTCATGAAAACAAATTCATTCAATGGTAGAATGAATTTAATAAAACAAAAGGAGAAAATACCATGACTGCAATTTTAAAACTCTTTTTGGCTTTTACTCTGTCGTTAAGCCAGATCTTCACCCCCGTCAGCGCGCTTATTTCAAGCGGCGGACAAAAAGCATTTTTTGAAAACTGGTCGCCTGACAGCGAGTATACCGCAAGCTATGCACAGGAGATTGAAAAACAACCCGGAAAAGATTTTGTGATTCTCAATATCACCGATGTTCAGCTGGAAGACTATGAAGTTTACGGCAAAAACGGTGAGCTTGCCAAAAACACGATTGACAAGCTTGTTTCTGACGTAAATCCAGACCTGATCACCATGACCGGCGACAACGGCTGGGGTACCATGGCTTATCTTGAGCTGATCAGACAGATTGATTCCTACGGTATTCCCTGGGCGCCGATTATGGGCAACCATGACGGTCAGGGAATCCTGAGTGAATTCTGGGGTGCTTACAAGTTTTATGAAGCCGAAAACTGTCTGTTCCGGTTCGGTCCTTTCGACATGGGCTACGGCAACTATGTCATCAACATCACGGAAAACGGTCACGTCATTCACACAATCTTTATGATGGACACCCATTCAAGCGCCACCTTCCGGACCGAGGAAGGCAAGGAGTCCGGCTATGACCATCTTTGGGCCAATCAGCTTGAATGGTATAAATGGGTCATCGACGGTGTTGCAAAACAGGAAGACAGAACCGTTGAAAGCTCCGTATTTTTCCACATTCCCGTCTGTGAATATCAGGACGCATGGGACGCCGCCGTTATTGAGACGGAAGAAGATACATCCGAAATCAACGACGGTCCCTAC
>JBJFHV010000015.1:0-21682 GCA_051894015.1 Acutalibacteraceae bacterium
TGGAGAAGATATAATCAAGCCCGATATAGGAGCCGGTTTTTAGGAAGTTTCCGGCGCTCATATACTCTTTTCTCAGCGCGTAATTGGAATAAAACTCAAGGTTTCTGCCTCTTTGACCGCAGACGTATGAAATTAAATTTGCGCTTCCTGCCGAAACGCCGAGACAGTATCCAACATCAATTTTGCGGTCGTAAAAGCAGTCATAAACGCCGCCGGAGTAAATGCACCGCATACCCCCGCCGACATCGACAATTCCAAGCATTGACTCACCCCTGTTTATTTTTCCATTTCGGCCCGGATTGCTTTGATAAATTCCTCGGTTGAAAGGGCAACAGCCTCGCTGCCCTGCCAGAGTCCGACAAGATCTTTTGTCATTCTTCCGCTTTCGATGACATCAAGGGAAGCCTTTTCAAGCTTGTCTGCAAAAGCCATCAGTTCGTGATTGCCGTCAAGCTCGCCGCGTTTGCGAAGAGCACCCGTCCAGGCAAAAATGGTTGCAATCGGATTGGTCGAGGTGGTTTCACCCTTGAGGTGACGGTAGTAGTGACGGGTTACCGTACCGTGAGCAGCCTCATATTCATAGTTTCCGTCGGGGCTGACAAGCACGCTCGTCATCATCGCAAGTGAACCGAAAGCGGTCGAAACCATGTCGCTCATGACGTCGCCGTCGTAGTTTTTACACGCCCAGATATAGCCGCCCTTGGAACGGATGACTCTTGCAACCGCATCATCGATCAGCGTGTAAAAATATTCGATTCCTGCCTTTTCAAAAGCGTCTTTATACTCGTTTTCGTAAATTTCCTGGAAAATCAGCTTAAAGGTCTGATCATACTGCTTGGAGATAGTGTCCTTTGTTGAGAACCAAAGGTCTTGTTTGGTAGAAAGCGCATATTGGAAGCAGGAGTGAGCAAAGGAACGGATCGAGGTATCCTTGTTGTACATACCCTGAAGCACGCCGCCGCATTCAAAGTCGTATATCGTGGCTCTCTTTTCTTCGCCGTCCTCAGACGTAAATACAAGCTCAGCCTTGCCCGGCTTTTCGATTCTGAACTCGGTTGATTTATAGACATCGCCGTACGCGTGACGGGCAATGGTGATCGGTTTTTCCCAGGAACGGACAGAGGGCTTGATGCCGCTGACTAAAACAGGAGTACGGAACACGGTGCCGTCAAGAATCGCACGGATTGTACCGTTCGGACTCTTCCACATCTCTTTAAGATGATATTCTTCCACACGCTGAGCGTTCGGAGTAATGGTGGCGCACTTTACGCCGACATGATACTTTTTGATGGCTTCCCCGGCGTCAATACTGACCTGATCGTTTGTTTCGTCTCTGTGCGGAAGTCCGAGGTCATAATATTCGGTGTTCAGTTCAACGAACGGAGAAAGAAGCTCGTCCTTAATCATCTTCCAGATGATTCTTGTCATCTCGTCGCCGTCCATTTCAACGATTTTACCCATTTTAATTTTTTCCATTTTGGTTAGCTCCTTTAATAAAATTCGACTTTTATTTTAACAGAATCGCTTCTTTACGTCAAGCGGAATCACTCTGAAATCCTGTCGCTGACAATTCTTTTCAGTTTATCCGGTCGTCTTGTTGTAATATTGTCAGGCGAAAGCGAAAGTATACGATAAATATCATAATCGCTGTCCGCTGTCCAGATTGAAACCAGCAGTCCCGCATTATGAAAAGCCTTGACAATTTCTTTCGTGGCGTACTTCTTGCTGAAGTTAATGCCGATTGCGCCGCTGTAAGAAACGGTTTTGACAAGCGAGGCAATATATTCTTCGTTTTTGTTTTTCGAGTGTTCAATATTAACGTTCAGAAAGTATTGGATATACGGACTGTCGCGTCGGACAGCTTCAACATCTTCAAGCTCAATACCGGTATAAAAGATGCGGTCAATCAGATCATATTTTTTTGCCAGCGATTGAACCTCGGCAAGGTTTGCCGTGCTTTTTACGTCAACATTTGCGCCGAGCGTTTCATATTCAGCAAGCTTTTTGAAAGCCTGCTCGAGTGTGACTTCGCCGCCTTTCGGGTCGTCATGGGAAAGAACAGCTTTTTTATCCTGTGTAAAATTGAGGTCAAATTCAACGATTTTTGCGCCGCATTCGGCACCTTTTACAATGGACTCCAAACTGTTTTCCTCCGTATCAACACAGCCGGTATGCGCTGTATAGGTAAATCCGGAGGGCAAGGGTGTGGTATCAGCCCGGTAGTCAAGATATTTTTGATATTTTCCGTAAAAATAGCCGCCGGTAAAGAATACGCAAACAAGCGCAAGGCAAATAACGACGGAAAGAATCTTTTGTTTTTTCTTCATGGTGTTTTCTCCTGTTCCAAAATTTTCCTTTATATAGTAACAGATTTCTGTAAACAATGCAAGAAAAAGCGTTCGAAACCGGCGTTCCGAACGAAAAATTAAAATTGTTTGAGTTCCTTGATAATCCGGTCCAGTTCACATTGAAGCTTTTCGGCTTTTTTTATCAGCGAATTCAGCGATTGCTGTTTCTCGCTTGCTCTTCCTAAAAGATAATCGGTCGAAACGCCGAAAAAGTCGGCGAGCTTGATAATCGCAAAGCTGTCGGGATTGGTTTTTCCCGTCTCATAGTTGGAAAGCGTTTTCTGGTCAATTCCCGTTGCCGCCGCAACATCAATCTGTCTTAAATCTTGGTCCTCACGAAGTTCACGAATTCTGTTCATGCTGATTCCTCCGCTGCTTACTATACTAAAATTTTGGTATAATATTATTGACATACTAAGAAAATATATGTATAATGACGAATGTAGGAAAATATTAGTACAAACAGGAGGATATAGAAATGGCGTCAATTGGATATATGAATCGTCAGGCTCAGCTGAGCGTATTGAATCAGGCGGAACGGCTGCTCAAGGAGTTGGATAATCTGAAAAAACAATACTGGAATATTATGAGCGTTGTTCAACGAAAAAACGGAGAAATTGCAAGTGCCAAGAAGACGAACAAGTTTATTCTTCTTTTTCTCACTCCTTTTTTAGCAGCAGGGACGGGTCTCAGCGTTATATTTTTGCTGTCTGTTATTATTCCGAATGAAGACGGAACCTCACTGTTGAATTCACCATTTATATATTTTGCTATATTCATTATGATACTTGCGATTTTGCTTGTTGTGCTTGTGATCACTCTTTTAAAAAGGCGGGTCCGGAAAAAGCAGAAAGAACTTGCACAGACGATTTCGAAAGTGCATCCAGAAGCTGTCAGAGTGGAGAACATAGTAAAAGCGAAAGCAGATGATATCGCGAGGTATTATAATAATTATCACATCCCGCGCGAATTGAGTTGTTTGGGTGATTTGATCTATGTGCGGGACTATCTGGCGAAGTTTCCGGAAAAGTCACTCGGTGACGCGTGTGAAAGCTTAAAGAGATCCCGTCAGCATGAGGAAATGATGAGAAAGCAGAGACTGATTGAGCAACAGCTTCAGGCGAATATTACAGCCATCAACGCAAATACCCAAGCGGTGCAGGACGGTTTCAGAAGTGTGAACGAAACAATCCGAAATTCGGAACTTGGAATCCGGATTACGTTGGCAGATTATTTAAGATAAGAAGGAGGAAACAGAGATGAAAAAAGAGGATCGGTATATTAAAGAAATGGTTGATATTCTCGATCGCGAGTATGACCAGGCAGAGGAAGACGGAATCTTAAAACGATGCGAGAAGTGCGGAAATCTCGGTGTTCCCGAGCTTGAAAAAGTGGTCAGAGGAAAAGATTGGGCGATCGGGCTTGCCCTTATACCTGTCGGCGGGTTAGGCGTTTTTTACCTGCTTGACCGATGGTTTTCTGCCACGGTGATTCCCAATAAGAGAAAATTTATATGCCCGATTTGCGGAAAGCCTTATCCCGGACAGAAACTGAGTTATATGGATGAGATGAAAGGGTATTTTAGCGGCTTGAAGAATTTAGGAAAAGCTGTTGTAACTGACAAAGATTTGCAAAAAGATCTTGGGGAATTAGGAAAAAGCATGAAAGATGTCACGGATACGCTGTAACAGATATTGATTTTTCAAAAAATAATTTGAGTGAAGTACCGACCCGGTGCTTCACTTTTTTGTGCCGTTCTTTTTCGGCTTATTCAAGTATTACAGGGTTGTTTTTGCCGGATAGTCGGTTGGTTCTCTTCTCGCTTTGTAGTAATTCATCAGACAGCCGTCGAGGATAATCTCCTTTTCATCCTCGGTAAGTCCCTTGACATACAGTGTGATGTCATCAATGCCGTCCTTGGTGATGACCTTGGCAGGAATTTCCTCCTTGCCGTTCTTGATTGCTTCACAGATTCCGGGAACATAAACGTAGTCGCCGTCCGTGTAGTTAAACTCGGTGGCACGGCTAATGGTGAACGGAAGAATACCCCAGTCGATGCAGTTCGAGCGGTATCTCTTTGTGGCAAACTCGTAGCAGATGTTTGCAAAGCCGCCGAGAATCTTCTGACAGAAGGCCGCTTGCTCTCTTGCAGAGCCGTCGCCGGGGTGCAAGGCAAATACGCACAAACCGAACTGCGTGTTCTTGGCGGTTGTTTCGGCCTTTTGTGAGGTGTCGGTTCCCGGCTTTGCTGATACGGCTGTTTCGATCGTGTCGGTTCTCGCCGGTGCTGTCGCTGCCGGATGGATCGGAGATAGTGTTGTACGAAAATATGTAAATTGCAATAAAATCTGAATCAACATAAGAAAGCATCGGCTGTCTGAAATGAAACAGCCGATGTCTTTTTATTTCTTTTTTGCCGTAAGCCGGATGGTGATTTCGTTGACGCAAAAGAGCAAAACGCAAAATCCGACCAGCACAAACGGCAGAATCTGAAAGGTTGTTGCCGAAGCAATATAGCCGAAAGCAAGCTGAACACCGAAGCCCACCGCATACGCTCCGCCCATGTGATACCCTGTGATGTCGGCGGAATATTCGTTTCCGAATCGGGTGGGGACACTGTGCAGAACACTCGGAAAGATCGGTCCGAAGCCGGCTCCGATAAGAATCAGGCTCCAAAGCCTTGCATTCCCGATTGGTAAGAATAAAAGAATGATTCCCGTTAAAGCGACCGCCGCGCCGCCCCGTATCATCGTGTTGTCCGACGCTTTCATGGAAATAAAGCCGGAAACAAACCGACCGAGCATGATGCCGCCGAAATAGACCGAAACCCATTTTGCGGCGGTGTCGGGCGGAAGTGAAAATACATTGACAATATAAGTGGCACCCCAGGTTCCGATTAAAAACTCCATGCTGCAATAAAGACCGAGCGATAAAATTCCGGTCAGTACACCTTTTATTTTTAAAAGCTCCAAAAGGCTCTTGCTCTTTTTTTCTTCGGCCGCTTGCGTTTCCCTTTCGCCCGGCTTTTCCGCTTCTTTCCATTTTTTCATGGACAGCAGGACAATCACCGCAAAGAATAATTCAAGAAGAGCAACAAGCCGATAGCCGCTTCGCCATGAGCCGGACTGATCCGAAAGAAAATGCGACATGATGATCGGACTTGCCGTGACGCCGATTCCCCAAAAGCAGTGAAGCCAGTTCATATGCTGAGACTTGTAGTGAAGCGAAACGAAATTGTTCAGTCCGGTATCGATGGCTCCGGCACCGTAGCCTAAAACAACGGCAAAGATCATCATAACCGCAATATTCGGTGCAAGACTCATGCCGACAAGACCGATCGCTGTCAGAAGCACCGAAACAAAGGTGACCTTGCCCGTGCCGAATTTTCGGATCATTTTCCCGGCAACGAAGCTGACCGTTCCGGTGCAAATGCCGGTAATGACGCTGTAAACCGAGGCAAATGACTCGGCGATGGCAAAATCCTTGTGAATGACGGGCCATGAAACGCCGAAAAGAGAATCGGGGAGGCCGAGAGAAATAAAGACGAGATAAATGACAATCAGAAGTACAGTCATAGAGGCTCCTTTCTGTATTTTTTTGGGTACCTGAAATTCGGGGACGCTGTGAATGAGCGCTTCAACACAAGAGGCTGTCGCATTCAGATGCAGAAACCGTTTTCTTCACCCCGAATCTGTATATTGATACCGCGAGTGGGTGAAAAAACGGATAAAAAAGAAAAATGCAACCATTAAATTTTGAATATCAGCATTTTTCTTTTTGTTCTGCGCTAAATGCGACAGCCTCTTTCACTTATCCGATATAGGAAAGCGGATTGACCTTACTGCCGTTCTTGAGCACTTCGAAATGCAGGTGAGGTCCGGTTACGTTGCCGGTCGAGCCGATTTTTCCGATCTGCTGACCCTGATATACTTTCTGTCCGACATGGACGGTAATCGAGCCGGACTGCATATGAGCGTATCGTGTCTGAAGCCCGTTTCCGTGGTCGATGACAACGGTATGACCGTAGCCGGAATATCCGGAGACGGCAACCACAACCGTTCCCGAAGCCGCCGCAACAACCGGTACGCCGGTTGAATTTCCGCCGCCGCGTACAATATCGACTCCGCCGTGGAAGCTCCATCCTGAAATGCTCGGACTGCGGTAGCCGTATCGGGATGAAAGACTGTATGCTCCTCTTGCCGGCCAGATAAAGCCGCTTGATGAGGAGGGAACGGAGGTATTGTCACTTGACGAACCGGAGAAAACGCTCTTTGTTCCGACCAGGATAATCTTATCAACAGGCGCCTTGATCTGTTTCTTGGAAATGACGGTCGAGTAGCTTTTTTCACCGTTGATATAGGTTACAAGCTCGGTGATCTGATTGATTCCCTTTACGCCCTGCTGACTGACCTTTTTAGAACCCTTGTTTAAAGTGGCGCTGTTTTTGGTAATGGTTTCAAAAGGCACGGTCTGCGTTTTGACCGTTGTTTTCATAACTTTGATTCTGACGTAATTTGTTTCTGCGGCCACAAGCAGCTTGGAGCCTTTCTGGATTTTTGTAAAATCATAATCGGGATTGAGCGCTTTGAGCTGCTTGATTGTAAGCGAATACTTTTTCGCGACGGATTTAGCTGTGTCGCCTTTTTGAACCTTATGGTATACCGCTTCGGTTTTCGGCTTTCTCAGTGTGTTTTTCAGCTTCAGAGAGTCCCAGATGGTTTCCTCGTTGTTCGGGTAAAGACCCTGGACATAGCTGATCTCTTCCACAAAGGCAACGATTGTTCCGCTTGCCGCTCGTGCTTTGGCCGGAGCGATGATTCCGTTAAAGACAGAAACAGCGTCGGATTCGTTGCTTACGGCGCAGAGAAATTCGCCGTCGATATAAATACCGCAGGCTTTTACAAGAGTTGAGTCCGTCGCTTCGATAAGATTTTCACAAAGCATATTTTCGTTGCTCAGCTCATTGAGACTGATACGGGCTATCTTGTAAGCCGGCTCTTGTTCAAGCGATTCATTCTGATCGGTGCCGACGCTTGCGGGCAAAAGCTTCAGTGCGCGGCTTCTCGCTTTTTCAAATGTTGCTTCGTCCTCTATGTAGCCGATATGCGTGCCGTTATAAATGACGTCAAGTGCAAACGTTTTTTCGCCGGCAAGACTGAAAACGGAAAGCGCGACCGCGATAACCGCAATCGGAAAGACCGTATTGAAAACCGATTTCCAAAACAGACTGTGACGGGAAAAGGAAAGAACAAAATATTTCCAAAGTGCCTTGACAAGAGACGGTTTCTTTTCGCCGTCCTTGATTTTTGCCTGCTGTCGGATAATTTTCAGCTCATAGCGGATTCCTTTAGCCTCGGTGGAGAAAGTTTTCGGCATAGAGGTAAAAGCATCTTTGATTTTTATAAACAGCTTCTTGACCGCAGAAAAGAGAAGTAAAAACGGAATGGCAATGATGATCCCGTACTTTTCAAAAAAGTTTTTGATCGTTTTAACGGTGATACTGCCTAAAGTCTCGATATAAAACGGAATCGAGGTGATAAAAAAGGTGAGCTGCTTTTTGAAAGACGGTTTTTTGTTTTTCTTCACATCTTTTTTATCGGAAGGTTGATTTTTATTATCGGAAGCAGGCTGTTCTTCGCCCGTGAATTCAACCGGCTCGATAATTTCGGCGGCTTCTTTTCCGTCGAAAACATAGTAGCTTTCTTCGTCGTCATAATAATAGCTGTCCTGGGAATAAGAATCTGCGGCTTCCTGATCCTCTTCGTTGTCTGTTTCGGCTTCTTCGGGCGCGGACGCTTGGGCTTGAGCATCGTTTGAACTACTTTCAGCTTCACCGGCGTTCCGGCCGATTTCAGTACCGGCAGTCACGGCATTTTCCGTACTCTCTTCTTTTTGGGTATCGGGAAGCATATTGTTTTCGCCGTCTGACATATCCTCACCTCGCTTATTCTTTACGTTTCGATTATTATATCATAACTGTATCGGATTTGCAAATCGCACGCTTTTGCGACGCTTGCTTGGTCAGTCCGCTGTCGGATATTCGAGCTTTTCGGCTGTCCATGAGCCGAGGACTTTCATCATATCTTCGGCAATCTGCTTTGCACCGATGAGGTCGTGGTCACGGTAGTTGCCGCATTCCTTTTCCGTCGCTCCCGGGATTTCTCCCTCAAAGTCACGGCAAAAAGCAAACGCTTGCTTCGTAACCATGATCGCCTCTTCGGGAGAAACACTGTCTCTTACGATAAAATAAAATCCGGTCCGGCAGCCCATGGGGCCGAAGTAAATTACGCTGTCTTTTATGTCGCTGTTTCGCACAAAGGTCGCAAAAAGATGCTCGAGCGTGTGAATGGCGCCGTTTTCCATCACGGGTTCACGGTTCGGCAGTTTTGTGCGGATATCGTAGGTGACGCAGTCTCCGTCAATCCGGGAGGTGTACATTCCTTTTTTTAAAACGGTGTGGTCGATGGTAAAGCTTGCTATCTTTTTCATATTTGTTTCCTTTCAGTTGAGTGTGGTGGTGTTTGTCTGGCTGAACAGTCGTTCGACGGCTTTTTTCAGTGCGGCGTTCTTTGGCATCGAAAGTGTTTCGTCCTCGCTGATGACGTTTTTGGCCGCCTGCTGTGCCTTTTTGACCGTAATCGTATCTTCTAACAGGTCGGCGATTCTCAGCTTCGGAAGACCGTGCTGTCTTGAGCCGAAGAAGTCACCGGGCCCGCGTATTTTCAGGTCGGCGTCGGCAATTTTGAAGCCGTCGTTGGTCTGACAAAGCGTTCCGAGCCGCTGTTTTGTTTTTTCGTTTTGGCTGTTGCTGATCAGAATGCAATAGGACTGCTCACTGCCTCTTCCGACACGGCCGCGCAGCTGATGAAGCTGGGACAGACCGAAGCAGTCTGCGTCCTCAATGACCATCAGAACGGCGTTCGGAACGTCAATTCCGACTTCGATTACCGTTGTCGAAACCAAAAGACCGATTTTCCCGTCCGCAAAGTCCTGCATGACCTGCTTTTTTTCTTTCGGCTTCATTTTGCCGTGAAGCAGTCCCACTGAGTAGCCGGAAAAGACCGTGTTTTGCAGCTTTTCGGCATAATCGGCGGCGGCGGTCCGGGACGATTCATTTTGCTCAACAAGCGGACAAACCATGTACGCCTGAAGGCCCTTGTCAAGATGCTTTTTGATGAAGTTATAGACTCTCGGCTTGTATGAGGAGTCCACGCAGTAGGTTTTGATACATTTTCTGCCCTTCGGAAGCTCGTCGATCACGCTGATGTCAAGCTCGCCGTAAATCATAAGCGAAAGGGTTCTCGGAATCGGAGTTGCCGACATGATGAGAACGTGCGGATTCTGACCTTTATCGCTTAAAATGCCTCTTTGCCGTACACCGAAACGGTGCTGTTCGTCGGTTACGACAAGACCGAGAGACGAAAACGCAACGTCGTCGGTCAGAAGCGCGTGGGTGCCGACAACGATATCGGCTTCCCCGTTTTTGATTTTTTCTTTCAGTTTCTTCTTATTAGCGGCGGTTACACTGCCTGTCAGAAGTTCGACCCGGATATCGTCGGGCATCATTTTTTGGAGGGTGTCCCTGTGCTGGACGGCAAGAAGCTCCGTCGGAGCCATAAAGGCGCACTGAAAGCCGTTTTTGACCGCCGAATACATAACGGCAGCGGCAACAACCGTTTTTCCCGAGCCGACGTCGCCTTGAATCAGCCGGTTCATCGGAATGTCCCGTTTCATATCCGCGGCGATGGCGTCGACCGCTCTTTTTTGTGCTCCCGTCAGCGTGAACGGCAGGGAAGAAATAAACCTTCCGGTGTAGTCGTTCGGCATACGGGCACCGGTCTTTTCTCTGTTCTTGTGCCGCAATACGAGCATTCCTGTCTGAAGGACAAACAGCTCTTCAAAGATGAGTCGTCTGCGTGCGATTTCAATGTCCTTTTCACAGGTCGGAAAATGGATATTCTTAATGGCATAAAGCTCGTGGCAAAGCTGATTTTCATGTCGTACTGTATCGGGTATCACGTCCGATGACGGCAGTTCCGAAAAAAATTTCAAGGCATTTCTGACCGTCTGAGCGATCAGATTAGAATTGAGCCCCGCCGTCTGCGGATAAATCGGAGAAAAGGGTTCGCCTGAATCGGCGGGTTTTACGGTCGGGTTCGACATCTCGGGGCCCGACGAGCCGGCGGTTACTTTTCCGATGAAAAAGTATTCGTTGTTTTCCGAAAGCTTTTTGGCCTGAAAACTGCTGTTGAAAATGTTGACGGTCAGCTTTCCCGCTCCGTCGGAAACGACCGTTTTGAATATCGTAAGATCTTTCCGGATGCGGTGTTCGGTCGGATTGTAAAGCACAAAGGCTTTGATACAGCAGGTTTCACCGATTTTAAGAGATCTGATTTCGGTAGGGGAGCTGAAGTCAAGGTAGCTTCTCGGATAAAAATGCAAAAGCTCCCACACGGTTTCAACGTCAAGCTTTTGAAAGCACTTGGCTCTTTTTTCGCCGACGCCCTTGAGATATCTTACACTGCTGTCAAGCTCCAAACCTCGGATCCTCCTTATCTTGATTTTAAATTTGCCTTATGAAAAACTCCAGGAGTAGATGTTGGCAAAAATGTCGTTTTCGCTGACCGTTCCCTCGTATCTGAGCTCTCTTGAATAATAGGCGATACCGTATCGGTAGCCTAAAGGAATGAACGGCTTGTATTCGTCAAAGACCTTGTCAAAGGTTGAAACGTCGATTTTTCCTGCGGCAAAATCCGAATAGGCTTTTGCAACCGTTGAATCCGGGTCGATCGTATAGCTTGCTTCTCCGTTTTCGGAAAAGAACGGGGAAAGATTCATGTCCGAAGTCAGCTTGATTTCGCCGACATAAAGATCGAACTCACCTTTACTCAGTTTCTCTTTGTATTCGTCAAATTCTACGGCCTCAACTTCGGCGTCGATACCGACCGTTTTCAGATCGGCTGCGATGAGCTTGGCCGCCTTTTGTTTGAGCGTGCTTTCGCTGTTGACAAGAATCGTCATTTCGATAAAGTCAAAATTCTTTGATCGGAATTCGTTGTTTTCATAAGCGTAAACATAACCGCATTCCTCAAGAAGCTGTTCTGCAAGAGCCGCCTGTCTTTTCGGCGTCTGGGAGGAGAAAGCGGAAACGGCGGACCAATCGGGGTTAAAGACGGTTGCGCAGGGCTTTAAAAGGGAATTGTAGGCCGACGCGCAGACGGTACTGAAGTCGATGGCGGCTTCCACGGCGTTTTTAAGCTTGCTGTTTGAAAAAAGCTCACCGCTGTTATTGAAACCGAGATAGACAATCGTGTTCATCGGTATTTCTGCTGTTCCCGCACTGATTTGTTTTCGCTGAGACTTCAGGCTCATGTCGTCGAACATGAATGAAATATCGCCGATTTGCAGCTGATAAAGCTCTCCGCTTTCGGCGTCGGCAGGGGAAAGATAGATTTTGGACTGCTCAAGCTCTTCGTTTCTGGTGTTTTGTGTGTTGGCGGAAAGGACATAGGCTCCGCCGGATTTTTTCAATGTATATCTTCCGCTTCCGACCGGGATGTTGTTTTCCGTCGTCCCGCTTTTTGCAACGGGAAAATCAAGGCAGTTGACAGCGTAGATATTTTCTTGGTTCAAAGCGAAGCGGATGCTGTTTGCTTCTTGTCCGACAGCGGCGGAAGTGAAAATTTTCAGCCTTGAAGAATAGACGGGACTCGTTTTTGCGGCTTTAAACGACGCTAAAACATCGCTGACGGTCAAGGGCGAACCGTCCGAAAAATAAAGCTCATCATTCAAGGTTACCGTCAGCGTCTTTTTTTCAAGGCGGTATGTTTCGGCAAGGAGAGGCTTGGCGTTATAAGACGAGTCAAGACAAAAAAGAGAATCATAAAGGAGCGTTGCAATGTTTTTGTTGGTTGTACTTTCCGTTTTGAAAGGATTGAAAGATTGTTTGGCGTTATAGCTTAAAGAAATTTTGCGGTTTTCGGATTTTTGAGTTTGCTGTGTGGTTTCGGTTTCGGCTTCTGCCGACACATCGGTCGTTTCGTCCGTTCTGTTTTCCTCTTTGCTTTTGCAGCCGGAAAAAACCGAGAGAATAAGACTGAAGCATAAAAGCAGCGCAATCAGTTTTTTCATCTTGTTCCTCCTAACTTATCATGATTCTTTCGACGCTCAGACAGCGGCCGTTTCTTTCATCGATTTCAAAGATACAGCCGCACAGAAAGCAGGGATTGCCGTCGGCGGTGTCGAATCTTGCGGGAAGATTGGTTTTGAATTTTTCAATAATGATTTCTTTTTTTACTCCGAGAACTGAATTTGACGGACCGCACATACCAAGGTCGGTGATATAACCCGTCTGATTCGGCAAAATGCATTCGTCAGCGGTGAGAACATGGGTATGGGTTCCGAAAACGGCGGAAACCCGACCGTCAAGATAAAAGCCGAGCGCCTGTTTTTCACTTGTGGCCTCGGCGTGAAAGTCAACAAGAATCACCTTGAAGTCTTTAAGCTGACTGAGCACTTTATCGGCGGCAAGAAAGGGATTATCGAAGCTGTCGCCCATGGAGACATTGCCGATAAGATTGACAACCGCAACACGAACACGGCCGAGATCGATGATTCCGATTCCGCTTCCCGGAACATCGGACGGGTAGTTGAACGGCCGTATGATATCGTCTCTTTCGTCAAGAAGCTCACGGCTTTCGGGGCGGCGGAAGGCGTGATTCCCGGTCGTAATAAAGTCAACGCCGCTTGCAAAAAGATGTTCGGCGCTTTCCTTGGTGATACCGTTGCCTTTGGCACTGTTTTCGCCGTTGGCAATACAAAGGTCAATTCCCTTGAGTTTCTTTAAGGCAGGCAGTTTTTTTCTTACAAAATCGCAGCCCGAAGAAGAGACTACGTCGCCAAGACACAAGATAACCATAATCCATCATTCACTTTGCACAAGGCAAAATGAATTTCTTACCTCCTTCGGCTGTGTTTTAATCAAGATATTCGCTGATATCGAAGTCGTCGTCATCGGGATAGTAATCCCAACCGTCGTAATAGTTCTTATCGCTGACCTTTGCAACAGGAATCTCCTCAATAGCTTCAAGCTTCTGACCGGCCGTCCAAAGCGAGGGCGTCAGTCGGAGCGTATAGCCGCAGCCGGCAGGCGTCAGCCATTCGGACGCTTCGGCTTCGGGCAAGGCATAGTTGGCCATAAGCGTCATAATGACACCGCCGTGGGTCACAACGGCTGTGCTGTCCGCTCCTGTTTTTAAGATGCCGTCAACGATTTTACGAAAACAGGCACAGACGCGCTCGGCAAATTCGATATTTGATTCGCCAAAAGGCGGACGGACGCCCGGTTCGCCTTTCAGCCACGGATCGAAGAGCGGCTGCTTTTTATGAAGCTCTTCGGCACTTTTGCCGTCAAATTCGCCGAAATCGTATTCGATGAGTTCTTCGATTGTAATTGGCTTTTTGTCGGGGTAAATCAGCTTCGCCGTTTCGGTACAGCGGGAGAGTGGGGAAGAAAAAACGAAATCGGTTTCGGGATAAAGAAGCTCTCGTTTTAACTGCTCAATTTCCGCTATTCCCTGTTCACACAGGGGAACGTCGCTGTGTCCTATATAAAGTCCGTCAAGGTTTCCTTGTGTGGTGCCGTGGCGGATCAGATGAATGGTATACGTTTTCATTCGCGGCCTCCGATAAATTAATCTTTTCAATTATACTCCCTTTTATTATAAATTTCAACTGTTCAAAAGCAGCTGGGCGTATTTTCGGACATCGGGGATAGTCCGGCTTGAAAAAAGGCGGTGACGGCGGTATAATTGTTTTGTTGATTCAAAATAAACGTGTGATTCTTATTTTTTCGGTCGGCTTGTGCTGTTATCTCACTTTTGCTCTTATATTCTGTTTCTGATGTTTAAATTTTAGTTTGTCGCGTGGCGACACCAATGCCGGGGGTACATGGTGCTTGATTGAAAGCAGGGTGCCCGTGCAGTTGGTTGGGTGATAAATTTTAGTTTGCCTCACTAATTGCTAGCTTGTACTTTTTGGATTTAGCTACTTCTATATCTTTACTTATGCGCTAATGCCGCGCGGGCACATACCAAGTAGAAGAAACTGTTTTCACGGGAAGAAAGTCCGATCAAGCAGAAACTCAGGCGGCAGTGTTGCCGTCTAACGGCCTGACCAAAGCGTCAGAAAGTATGCAAAGAACGCTTTTCGTAACAGGACAACACTAAGTGTGGTCGCACTTTTGTGTTGAGGGTGATTTGTTCTCTACTATGTTTGAAGTACTAAAAGTTGATTTGCTGATACTTTGTCTTACTCTTGGTTTAGAAAACAAAATAGCAAAACAGATTACATTTTTATATTGCAAACAAAAAGCAGGCTTGCTGAAAAGTTCAGTCCAACCATTACCGCGTCAGGCACAAAAGAGAACAAGCTGACTGTTACTGTCAAGGTGCGATTAACGCTTAGTGTTTTCCTGTTTCGGATCGCTGTGCCTGACCCGTTTGAACACTGCCTCCGGCACAGACTGACTATCAACAAGACAAACTCAAATTTATCTGCATTTTCCTTCCATTACGCATTGCACATTTGATGTTAACTTTTTGTCCCCTAAACTTTATCACCTTAACAAATAAAAATCAACCGCCAAGCATAAATATAGAAAAACCATTGTTTATTATTGCCAAATTGTGAATGAAAAATCTGTTGAAAAAGTCTATTTTTTTCGGATTGGTTTTAAATTGTGGCGGAAAGAAAATCTTTGTGTTATAATCAACGTGTCATATTTTGTAATATTTTGACCGTCCGGTGTTTTGTTCTCAGAGCACGGACGGTGAAATATTGTAGAAATATGAAATAGTAAAAGGAGGAATGAATTTGGCAACAGACATCAAAACAACAATCAAATCCAAGCTTTCCGATTTCCGTACCTATTGGAACATTCCCTTGCCGGGACGTTACATGACATTTAAGGAAATCGCAGCATATTCCGGAGGCGGCATCGGCGCGTATATGGTCATTACGCTCGGCACCGCATGCTTGCTTGCAACCGGCAACACCCTTATTTCAAGTACACTCGGCGTTGACGCCATGGATATGTACATCATGTACGTTATCGCCGTTCTTGCGAATATCCCGCTTACGGGTATCCGTGCAAACATAATCGACAACACCCGGAACAAAGCGGGTAAATACCGTCCGTATATCGTTACCATGGCGATTCCGACCGCCGTTATCTGTATCTTGATGGTATGGTTCCCGTATAACAAGCTCGAAGCCATCGTCGGCTCCGGCACAATCTTCGGAGAAGAAAAAGCGTATGTTGCAAAATGTGCCATCATCATGGTTCTGAATCTTTTCCTGCACTTTTTCTATTATTTCTTCTACGATGCTTATGAGAACCTGATCCACGTTCTTTCCCCCGATTCACAGGAAAGAGCCGATGTAACCTCGGTCAAGGCGGTTGTCTACTCCCTGGCTCCGACACTCGTCAATCTTCTTACCCCGTTAATTGCTTCCAATATTTTCCACACCAACACAACGGATATCCGTGTTTACCGGCTTCTTTATCCGATTCTTGCCGTTATCGGTATTCTTCTTTGCATCGTTGTTTATAAGTACACCGAAGAAAAAATCATTCAGGCAAGAACGCACGTTATCCGGATCAAATTTATCGATGCGCTTCGTGCCGTTGCCAAGAATAAATATTTCTGGATTATTTCTCTTGCCGGCTGGATCGGTTTCCTTGAAGCATCTTACGCAAACGTTCTCTACTGGCTATATAACTACGGCGGTGCCTGCTCGGGTAATATTTATACCCTTGTCACCACCATTTACGGAAACTCTGCACTCTGGGGCATGATCTTAGCTCCGATCTGTATCCGGAAATGGGGCAAAAAAGCGGTACTTGTTGTCACGAATATATTCAACATCGTCTTTATTCTCATGATGCTTCCGTTTACCAGTCAGATTAACGGAGCAACCATCTGGCTTGTTATGATCTGCCTGTATCTCAACAGCTTCATGGGATCGTTTGCCCATATCCTTAACCCGGCCATTCAGGCGGATATCCGTGACTATCAGCAGTACACCACCGGCGAACGAATCGACGGCATGTTCTCCGCCGTTTCCACCATCGGTATGGTTATCGCTCTTGCCACCTCGTCCGTTCTTCCCGCAATCTACGAAAGAGGCGGAATCACCAAAGAAGGCGCAGCGGCAGTAACAGCAAACCCGAACGTTCTTAACCGTATGCTCGGAGACGGAAAAACCGTCGGTCAGATCCTTGCCGAGCAGTTGGCAAACGGTCAGGACAACTATCACAATGCATACTCCGCATTGTACGATCCCGAAATTCTCATCAATCTTCTTCACGTTCTGATTATCGTTTCCGCTGTCGGCGCTCTTTTGAACGTCATTCCGTTCTTCTGGTATGACTTCACCGAAAGAAAGCAGAAGTCGGTTGTCCGTGTTCTGAAAGTCAGAGCCATGTTTGAGGACTACGGCAACGGCGTTGTTAACCACGAGCGTCTTGTCGAAGCAATCGACATCATCAGAAACGCAAAAGAAATGGTCAATGCCGAGGCTATGAGCGAGAAGAAAGCCGACTACATAAAAAATGCCACAAGCAAAAAGGAAGGCAAGAAAGCCTACAAGGCCGCTCTCGTTCACAACGAAGAAATCGAAATTTCCGCTTTTGTCTGCGATGAGCTTGACAAATTCTCCTCACCGCTTTATATCGCT
This sequence comes from Acutalibacteraceae bacterium, assembly GCA_051894015.1. Classification (GTDB taxonomy): domain Bacteria; phylum Bacillota; class Clostridia; order Oscillospirales; family Acutalibacteraceae; genus UBA6857. Next base: position 17,088 of record JBJFHV010000015.1, read on the forward strand.
AAAGTTAAAGTGATGAAGAAAATCCAGGCTGCCGGTCTGAAAGGCATTTATGATTCGGACTTGAGCGAGCTGAACAAGGCTCTTGCCGACGCAAGAAAGCTTCCGAAATCAACAAAAGAAGAAAAAGAAATGCGCAAGTTCCAGATTGAAAACGCAAAGAACATGATCAGTGCACACAAGGCGGCCATTAAGTACTTCCCCGACAGATCGACCTTTGTTGCACCCGATTACGAGGAGCTTGAAAAGCTGTTTGAAAAAGAGGACAAATGCGACGAAGAAATGAAGAAAAAATATCTTCTTCAAAGAGACGCACGAAAAGAAAGCAATGCCGAAGAGGTGAAAAAGCTTGCCGCCGAAATCAAGCAGCTTAAACTTGACAGAAAGGCCGCCCAGGACGCTTCCAAGGCGGAAATGGACAAACACGCTTACTTCGCCCGTGCCGCAAAGCCGTATCTTGACGCCGAAAAGCTCATCAAGGAAGAAGAGAACTACAAGCACTTCGATGAGCTTGAGGAAATGTATGACGAGTCCAAGATGATCGCCGAAGCCGAGCGTGAAGCAAAGCTTGAAGAACAAAGAAAGCTTGAAGAAGAAAAGGCTGAAAAGTCAAGACTTCTCAAGGAAGAAAAAGAAAAGGCAAAAGCTGAGAAAAAAGCCGCCAAGGAAGAAAAGAAGAATTCCAAGGACGACGAAAAAGAAAAAGTCACGAAAAAATAACAGCTGACACTTTGTCTTTATCCGCTTTCAAATCTGATATCTGCCGTTTTTCCTCTTGAAAAAGCGGCAGATATTTTCCTTTCGGAAAGTTATTTTCACTGTCTGATATCTTCCCGGACAATTTTAAAAATTTACGTTACAGTCTTTACCAAAAATAATACCCATATTTTGTGCAAGTAGCCAAAAACACAAAATATGGGTATTTTCACTTGACGGGGCACAAAATATAATGTACAATATGATTCGTTCGATTGGACACAGTCAAGTACCGATTGAAAGCAAACATTGAAAATCCGCTTATATAACTCATACTTTAGAGAGGAGATATTCAGATGAAAGTTATTAAACGTGACGGAACAACGGTTGATTTTGACCGCACAAAAATTATCGTAGCTTTGGAAAAAGCGAATGACGCTGTCGACGAATGCGACAAAATAAGCGAAGAACAAATCGAAAGTATTGCCGATTTTGTTTCCGATACGCACAAGAAAAGAATGCTTGTTGAGGACATTCAGGATACGGTTGAAGAAAAGCTGATGGAGCTCGGCTGTTACAACCTGATGAAAGCCTACATCATCTATCGTTACAACAGAGCCCTTGTCAGAAGAGCCAACACCACCGATGATTCGATTCTTTCGCTGATCAAAAACAGCAACAAGGACGTTATGGAGGAAAACTCCAACAAGGACGCCGTGATGGCGGCGACGCAGCGTGACCTGATTGCCGGCGAGGTTTCAAAAGACCTGACCCGCCGTGTACTTCTTCCCGAATACATCTCGAAGGCGCACGACGAAGGTGCGATCCACTTCCACGACGCCGATTATTTCCTTCAGCCGATTTTCAACTGCTGTCTGATCAACATCGGCGATATGCTTGACAACGGCACCGTTATGAACGGCAAGCTGATTGAAAGTCCGAAGAGCTTCCAGGTTGCCTGCAACGTTATGACGCAGATTATTGCTTCCGTAGCCAGCAGTCAGTACGGCGGACAGTCCGTTGACATCAGCCACCTTGGCAAATATCTGAGAAAGAGCAAGGAGAAATTCTCCAAGCGGATTCACGATAAGCTCGGCGATGAGTTGACCGAAGATCAGATTCAGAAAGTCGTCAAGGAAAGACTTGCCGATGAGCTTCGTTCGGGCGTTCAGACGATTCAGTATCAGATCAACACCCTCATGACTACAAACGGTCAGTCTCCGTTTGTCACACTCTTCCTCTATCTTCGCGAAGGCGACGAATATATCGAAGAAAACGCCATGATCATCGAAGAAATTCTCCGTCAGCGTTATCAGGGCATCAAAAACGAAAAGGGCGTTTATGTCACTCCCGCTTTCCCGAAGCTTGTTTATGTTCTTGACGAAAACAACTGTCTCAAGGGCGGCAAGTACGACTACATTACCAAGCTTGCTGTCAAGTGCTCGGCCAAGAGACTGTATCCCGATTATATCTCCGCCAAAAAAATGCGCGAAAACTACGAGGGCAACGTCTTTTCACCGATGGGCTGCCGTTCATTCCTTTCTCCGTGGAAAGATGAAAACGGCAACTACAAATTCGAAGGACGCTTCAATCAGGGTGTTGTCAGCATCAACCTGCCGCAGATCGCCATTCTTGCCAAGGGCGACGAGAATCGCTTCTGGTCACTGTTTGAAGAAAGACTTCAGCTTTGCTTTGACGCGCTTATGTGCCGTCACAACGCTCTCAAGGGTATCATCTCCGACACAAGCCCCGTTCATTGGCAGTACGGCGCCATCGCAAGACTGCAAAAGGGCGAAAAAATCGACAAGTTCCTTGAAAACGGCTATTCCACGATTTCGCTGGGCTACATCGGTCTTTACGAGTGCACGAAGCTTATGTGCGGCGTAAGCCATACCGATCCTGCCGGAACGCCGTTTGCGCTTAAAGTGATGAAAACTATGCGTGAGCACTGCGAACAGTGGAAGAAGGAAACGGGTCTCGGCTTCGGTCTTTACGGAACGCCCGCCGAATCCCTCTGCTACCGTTTCGCAAGAATCGACAAGGAGCGCTTCGGCACCATCAAGGACGTTACCGACAAGGGTTATTATACCAACTCCTATCATGTTGACGTAAGAGAAGACATCGACGCTTTCTCGAAGTTCAAGTTTGAAAGTCAGTTCCAGACCATTTCTTCGGGCGGTGCAATCTCCTACGTTGAAATCCCGAATATGCGCCACAACCTCACTGCTCTTGAAGACGTTGTCAAGTTCATTTACGACAACATTCAGTACGCAGAATTCAACACCAAGAGCGACTACTGCCAGGTCTGCGGCTACGACGGCGAGATTATGATTAACGACGACCTCGAATGGGAATGCCCGAACTGCCACAACAAGGATCAGAGAAAGATGAACGTTACAAGAAGAACCTGCGGCTATCTCGGCGAGAATTTCTGGAACGTCGGAAAGACCAAGGAAATCAAGTCAAGAGTTCTTCACCTGTAAGGAGAAGCCATGAACTATGCAACCATCAAGCCGTTTGACGTTGCCAACGGTCCGGGGGTGCGTGTGTCACTGTTCGTCAGCGGCTGCACGCACCACTGCAAAAACTGCTTCAACAGCGAAGCATGGGACTTCAATTACGGCGAAAAATATACCGAAGAGCAGACGCAGAAAATTCTTGACGCGTTAAAGCCCGATTACATCAAAGGCTTTTCACTTTTAGGCGGAGAACCGTTTGAGCCGCAAAATCAGGAGGTTCTTTGCGAAGTGCTTGAAAAAGTCAAAGCTGCCTACCCCGAAAAAACCGTATGGTGCTATTCCGGCTATCTTTTTGACGACGATCTTCTTGCCGGACGGCTTTGCGACCCGTCAATCACGATGAGAATGCTCCACTGCATCGACATTCTTGTGGACGGCGAATTTGTAGACGAGAAAAAGGACCTGACGCTTCGGTTCAAAGGCTCGTCCAATCAACGGATCATTGACGTTCCGGCGTCTTTGAAAGAAGGAAAAATCATCCGATGGAGCGAGGACAGAATTGATGAATAAATACGACGTAAGGATCAAAAAGCTTAACGAAAATGCCGTGATTCCGACCTACGGCTCCGAATTTGCGGCGGGTGCGGATTTATATGCCTGTCTTCCCGAACCGCTGACGATTGAGCCGGACGAGACACAGTTCGTGCACACAGGACTTTCGGTTGAACTGCCTGTCGGCTTTGCCGGGCTTGTCTATGCAAGAAGCGGTCTTGCTTGCAAGCGTGGGCTCGCCCCGGCGAACAAGGTCGGTGTGATCGACTGCGACTACCGCGGCGAAATCATGGTGGCGCTTCACAACCACGGAAAAACCGCTCAGACGATCGAAAACGGTGAGCGAATCGCTCAGCTTGTAATCACGCCCTACATTACGGCGAACTTCATCGAAAGCGATGAGCTTTCCGACACTGTAAGAGGCGAAGGTGGCTTCGGCTCAACAGGACGGCAATAACAATGATATATGCCTGCGGCATATGATAAACCAATTGAGCAAAAGGTACAATACACAAAAGCCAAAAGCTGTTCCGTCTGGAGCAGCTTTTTTGTTGCATAATGGTCGCGCGGTAATCGTGTGGTGACACCAATCCCGGGTCGCATGGCGACACCAATGCCGGGGTACATGGTACTCAATTGAAAGCTGAGTGCCCGAGCCGTGGGTTAGGCGATATTCCTTGTTAATGGTTGGTTTGTACTTTTTGGAATTAGCTTCTTCTATATCTTTACCTTTGCGCTAATGCCGCGCGGGCACATACCAAGCAGAAGAAACTGCTTTCACGGGAAGAAAGTCCGATCAAACAGAAACTCAGGCGGCAGTGTTGCCGTCCAACGGCCTTTCAGACGAAAAAGAAAGTATGCAAAGAAGTTCTTTTGGTACGCGTTTTCTCA
>JBJFHV010000016.1:0-4303 GCA_051894015.1 Acutalibacteraceae bacterium
CACGGCTTCGCAAAGACTTTTAATCAGCGGATAAGCGGCCTCTCCCGTAGCTATGCTGACCTTTTCAGCATAATCGTCGGGCAAATCGGTTTCTTCAAGAGCCGAAGTAAACTCCGTTTCAAGACTTGTCCAGAGTCCGACCCCGTTTTCAAGCTGAGGATAATCCTCATATTCTTCATCGGACGGCATTTTCCGCCCGGCTTTCAGATAAAATTCATCAGCGGCAAAAGCCAGCCTTGTTCCGTTCTTTTTCAGGAAATCGGCGGCAAAGCCTTCGATGATATCAATCACGTTTTCCGCGCCTTTTTTTGTATATCCCTCGAGCGGATAAAGCGACTGACGGAATTTCGTAAGACCGACGGGAACAGCGGCAATGCTTTGCACCGCAGGATACAGCTCGCCAAGCTTATGAAGGCTGTATTCAAGTTCTTCTCCGTCGTTGATCCCCGGGCACAAAACAAGCTGTGTATTCAGCTTGATTCCCGCGTTTGCAAGACGATAAAGAATTTCAAGCGACTTTCCGGCGTTCTTGTTTTTCATCATTTTCACCCGCAGTCCGGGATTCATGGTGTGAACCGAAACGTTGACGGGGCTGATGTGCATTTCGATAATCCGTTCGACGTCTCTTTCGGAAAGATTGGTCAGCGTGATATAGTTGCCGAACAAAAATGAAAGTCTTGAATCGTCATCTTTAAAATAAAGAGACTCTCTCATACCCTCAGGCATCTGGTCAATGAAGCAAAAAATACAGCCGTTTTTACAGTGCTGCTGCTTATCCATCAGATAGGTTTCGAATGAAAGCCCCAGATCCTCGTCTTCATTTTTTCGAACAGTGATTTTTTTATTCCTGCCGTTTTCGTCGATAACAATATAAAGCTTTGTATCGTTCGAGTAAAAGTCATAATCGAGAACATCGTGGATTTCGTGACCGTTGATGCTCAAAAGCGTACTGCCGCTTCTGATTCCCTTTTTTGCGGCCGGGGAATGCGGCACAACTTCGTTTATTAAAACTGACATCTGATTCACCCTTAAAGCAAAGGGAGCCGAACACAGTCGAATTCAGCTCCCTTTACATTAAAAAGGCAGAAAAGCAGAAGCTTTACTGCCCCGTTTACATTTCCAAAGGCTTAGTCGTCCTTGTCCATAGCAACGACAAGCTTACCGTTGTAGTAACCGCATTCACCGCAAACCTTATGGGGAACACAATAAGCGCCGCACTGCTTGCATCTGACAAGAGTCGGAGCGTTAAGCTTCCAAACATTGGAGCGTCTCTTGTCTCTTCTTGCCTTTGAAACTCTTCTCTTTGGTACTGCCATGACCAGCACCTCCTTATACTATAATAATCGTTAACATTTTATTCGTCCAAAAGCGAAAGGAGGCCTTCCCATCTCGGATCAATCTCCTTTTTGCAATTGCAGGACGTTTCGTTTAAATTTGCACCGCACTGCGGACAGACGCCCTTGCAGTCATCGCGACAAAGGAACTTCGTCGGCAGGTACAAATAAATGTCTTCTAAGATAAGCTGTGTTAAGTCAAGCTGCATATTCTCCGCAACAATAAAGTCGCCGGGGTCGTCTTCGTTCTGAAGCTCACTGACAAGGCAATGCTCGACAGGCACATCAAAATGCTTTTTAACCTTTGCGGCGCAGCGGTCGCAGTCCGCTTCGAAATCGAACGAAGCGACAGCACTGATACTGACAACGCCGGCACGGTTTTCAATCTTCCCTTTTAAAACAACAGGCGTCGTGAATGGAAACCCGCCGTTAAGCTTTTCCCGGGAAAAATCGAACTCAGTACCGTCGAGTGAAAGCTCATTGATACCGCCGTTAAAAAGATTTTCAAGCGCAATAAACATAACTCACCTCATAATAACGTTTAACATTATATAATTAGTTTGAGATTTTGTCAATATTTCACCCGAAAATTTTTGAAGAGATTACGGCATTGCTTCATATTGAACGGTAATCAGCTCGCCCTTTTCGTTCCAGCTGGCCGTATTAGCTTCATAGTAAAGATTTCCGTCGTCGTCATACCATACGCCCGAATCAAGCGACGAAAAGAACTTGGAAAATAATTCATCAAGTCCGACATCAGAAATATTATCATCCTGCGCATAATAATCCTCGATTTCATCTTCCATGGTTTTATAATTCAAAGTATCTTCGCCGTCATAGTAAAACCAGCCGTCGCTGTCAACAAAGCAGCAAATACTTTCGTATTCTTCGTTTTTATCACTGACAAAGATAGAATACTCGTCATCATAAACATATTTGGTTCCGTCTTTTGAATAAAGGACAACATCATCTGCATCGTCATAGGAATTTCCGTATTTATCCAGATATACTTCTTTTCCGTCAACGGTGACGGAAATTCTTTGCGGTTCGAAAATGCCCTCGTCGGCAATTTCAAGGACGGTCTTGAAACAAGTACCGATAAAAACGACCATGCATACAATTAAAACAGCCTTGCTGACCGAAAAGACAGCAAGCATAACATTCGATTGCATCTTGCTTTTCTTCGTCTTTATTTCGTCATACGGCTCGAGCGGTGCAAGACATCTCGGACAAACCTCATAGGAAGGCGGGAGCTTTTCGCCGCACTGGCGGCAGACTTTCAGTCCCTCGCCCTGAAAGTGTTTTTTTCTTGAAAGCTGAATGATTACGGCAATCAGCGGAAAGAAAACCGCCAGTACGCATAAGCCTATACTTAAATCTTCATTATAATGTTTACAGGAAAAAACAATATACAATATGGAAAACACTCTTGTTAAAGCGGCCAGAATCAGAATCAGAATATCAAAGACGAAAACAGCTGAAAAAGTCATACGGACACATCTCCTATCGAAATGAATCATATCACACAGTCATATGAATGTCAACAATATACAAATCGGAATGACAAGTGCATCGACATTCTCCTGTTTACTCCTTGTATTTAACCGTCTGATATGCTAAAATGAAGACAAAACTGCCCGGGCAGATAAGTAAGAAAGGTCCGGTATTGCACATCCCTTTCTGTGCAGTACCGAAAATGATTGATATGTTACGAATTTTTCAAACGGGAGACAACCACATCGGAATGAAATACGCTTCTCACGAGAAAGGAGCGGTTTTATCCCAAAAACGGATTGACGCTTTCGAAAACATGGTAAAAACGGCCAATGATAACGACTGTCACCTTTTTGTGATTACGGGAGATTTATTTGAAAACACATACGGGATCGCAAAAAAAGATATTGTCCGTATCGTTGACATTCTCGGCAAATTCAAAGGCACCGTGGCTGTACTCCCGGGAAATCACGATTATTACGACCCCGATTCCAGACTCTGGAAAGCTTTTGAAAGCGAAATGCGAAACTATGACAACATCATGCTGTTAAACGATTACAGACCGTATTTGCTTTGCGTAAACGACGAAGCCGTGGTCCTCTACCCGGCTTTTTGCCGCACGCTTCATTCCGCCCCGGACGAAAACAATCTCGGCTTTATCAAAAATGAGAATATTGTGCCCGACGAAAAATACCGGATCGGGCTCGCACACGGCGCCGTCGAAGGCGAAACCATTGACAGTGAAGGCAGATACTTTTTCATGCGCCGCAGTGAGCTTGAAGAAGTACCGGTTGACGTCTGGCTGATCGGTCACACGCACGTTCCGTTTCCGAAAAATCTCAATGATGATTTTCAGATATGTACGGAAAAAATCTTCAACAGCGGAACACATGTTCAGACCGATGTTTCGTGTAATACCGAAGGCTTGTGTTTTATCATCGAACTTGAAAAGCAAGAAAATCACACCACCGTAAAGGCAAAAAAATTCCATTCGGGCACTCTTCGCTTTTACCGTAAAAATCTTGTTCTCACGGCGGAAAAAGCCGAAGAAATCCTTGCAAAGGCATTAAATGACCTCGACGACGATTCCGTTGTAGAGCTGATCATCAGCGGAAGCGTTACCGCCGACGAATACGCAAGAAAGGACGAGCTTCTTGGAAGCAGTCTTGCAAGATTTACGGAAAGCCGCTACGATGACTGTAAGCTCAGCCGTCTGATCTCCAAACAGCTGATTGACGCACAGTTTCCCGAAACCTCGTTTTCAGCCGCCTTTCTCACTGCACTTCTGGACGATCCCAAGCAGGCACAGCTTGCCTACGATTTGCTCAAAACGTTAAAGAGCCGTAAAGACGACTGACGAAAAGGAGGCTCAGAACACAATGAAAATCAGCAAAGTGTCCTGCACACAATTTGCAGGAATCCGGAACCGAACGATCGAATTCAATGACGGATTCAATCTGATCTACGGCAAAAAC
>JBJFHV010000017.1:0-4302 GCA_051894015.1 Acutalibacteraceae bacterium
TGGCAGAAACAGCGTGCCCGGAGTCCTTCGCCCTTGAAAAGACACCATTTTCCGTTTCTGTCCTGCGCTCTGACGGTAACCACATTCGGTCGTTTGACAAGACCCCATTCGCCCGGAAGAGAGAGACAACCTTCCTCGGCTTCATTGGTTTCTTCGGATACTTCGACAATTTCGGGATTGATCAGCTCCATCAGTCCCTTGCCGTCATCGATATCAACAATGACAACCCGTCTTAAAATACCGACCTGTACCGCGGCAAGACCTGCACCGTCAGCCTTTTTTAAGGTTTCTTTCATGTCGTCGAGAAGCTGCCAAAGCTTTTTATCAAAATTTTCAACCTTTCGGCTGGTCTTTCTTAAAACAGGATCTTCAACGGTAACAATATTTCTGATCGCCATACTTTACCTCCTAAATCAACCTTTCGGGATTGATGTCAGCGACAAAACTGACATCGGAAAAAACAGAGCATTTCGAACATTCAATCAGCAGTTTTGAAATCAACTGTCTGAAAAGTGCACTGTTTTTACATTTTATTATTATTCTATATCTATACTTATTATTTACCTTAGAAATTCTCGGCGGTGTCGGCGGAAAAACAATCAGCTTCAGCTCGCTGTACTCTCCGTCGGCATATTTTCGCAGTCTTTCAAGGAAGGTGTTGGCACCGAGATATGCTTTCTCTTCCTTTTCACTAGTCGCTGTAACGGCACAGATATCGCAAAACGGCGGATAGGTCAGTGCTTTTCTTATTTCAATTTCGTCTTTGTAAAAAGCCTCATAATCCTGCGTTTTCGCAAGCCTGATAACGTTATTCTCAGGTGTTTCCGTCTGAATCAGCGCGATTCCCCTGCTTTTTCCTCTGCCGGAGCGGCCGACAACCTGCGTCAGCAGATCAAAGGTCAGCTCCTCACTTCGGAAGTCGTCGTTATGAAGCTGTTGATCGGCGTTGATGACACCGACTAATGTCACATTTTCGAAATTCAGACCCTTCGCCACCATTTGCGTACCGAGCATGATGTCGTATTCCCCGTTTCCGAAATCGGAAAGATTCTTTTCGAATGCCTGTCGGGACGATGCAGAATCGGTATCCATACGAAGTACACGCGCCGTCGGAAAAAGCGATTTCAACTCTTCTTCGATCCGTTGGGTTCCGTAGCCGGAATAGCGGACACTGTTTTTGCCGCAAACGGGACACAGCGTCGTAAAATCTCTTGAATAGCCGCAGTAGTGACACATCAGACGGTTGTTCGCCGAATGGTAGGTCATGGATATACTGCACGACGGGCAGGTCACAACATTTGAGCAGTGATCGCAAACCACAAACGTATTGTACCCTCTTCTGTTGATCAGAAGAATCGACTGTTTGCCGGTATCAAGATTATTTTGTATCAAATCAATCAGCTCACGGCTTAAAGAATGTTTATTTCCTGCCGAGCGTTCCGCTTTCATGTCAACGATCGACACGTCGGGCAGTACGGCGGTTCCGTACCGCTTCGTCAGCTTATGAAGCCGATACCGTCCGGACAAAGCACAGCTGAACGATTCCACGCTCGGCGTAGCGGATGATAAAAGCAGCAACGCGTTATGATTTGCCGCCCGGAATTTTGCAACATCTCTTGCATGGTAACGGGGCGACGATTCGGATTTATAGGTATGCTCCTGTTCCTCGTCCATGACGATAAGGCCGATATTGTCAAACGGAGCAAAAACCGCCGAACGGGTTCCGACAACAATTTTCGCCTTTCCGGTTTTGATTCTTCTGTACTCGTCCTTGCGCTCGCCCATCGAAAGCGCGCTGTGAAAGACAGCAACGATATCCTTGAACCTCGCCTTGAAAACAGCCATCAGCTGTGGCGTCAGGGAAATTTCGGGAACCATGACGATTACCTGCCGATCGTCCGCAATCACATCTTCTATAAGCTTGAGAAAAACGGAGGTTTTTCCGCTTCCCGTGATTCCGTAAAGAAGCGAAACACCGGCACCTTTCCGGTATTCGTCCAAAAGTCTGCAATACGCGTCCTGCTGCTGATTGGTCAGCAGGATTTTTTCGTTTTTCGTTTCCGCTTCAAGAACCGACTTCGGAATTCTGAACCGTTCGGCGTCGAACACCCGGACAATTCCCTTTGAGGCAAGCGTCGTAACTACGGCGGCGGTAACTCCCGTAAAATAGCAGACCTCTTTCACACTTGCCGAACCGACATCACGAAGAACGCTGACAACACTTTTCTGCTTTTCGCTCAACGTGTCGAAAACTTCTTCAAGCTCTCCGTCGTCAATATTCAGACACACGGTTTTCACGGAGATATTACCGATTCTCTCCCCTGCCTCGTAATTTCGCACAGCCGCTCCGATTGAGGTAAGACGATCCAGAACAGAGTCGTTTTTATCGAGTCCGCAAGCGGTAAGAATGTCATTCTTTTTCAGATAGGAAGCCGTTTCGAGCATGTATTCATATACCTGCTTCTCTTTTTTCGAAAGCTTATCAAGTTCAAATCCGTCCTTCACCGCCACATAGGTGACATTCATTTTCATATTCAGTCCGGTTGGAATCTGAACCTTGGCCGCCTCGTAATAAGTGCAAAAATACCGTTTTTTTAAAAAAACGGCAATACTTATCATTTCTTCGCTCAATATCGGTTCTTCATCGAGCAATTTTAAAATCGGCTTATACTTTTTCCCTTTTTCCGGATCAGCGAAATCAAAGACAAAACCCTGTCTTTGCGCTTTGCCTTTTGAGAAATTCACTTGAACCCTTGAACCGATCCGGATCTGATCTTTGATATCGTCCGGAATGGTATATCCGTATAATATATCAAAATGATATGCAACATTTTCAACCGCAACAAGAGCCAGAATCTGTTCCATATCATTTTCCTTTCCTTTCGATCAATGCATCAGATATCCCGAATTTCTTCCGGCTCGATAATTTCAAGCTCACCGTCAAGAAATTCGTCAAGCGCAAAGGTAACAGGCTTTTCCGTTCCGCACTTTTCTTTCAGTTCCTTATCCTCGGCAACCTCTCTTGCACGTTTCGCAACGGCCGTAACAAGAGAATAACGGCTTGTGTGATCTTTTAATAAATCTCTTAAATCGGGATTAAACATGGCTGAGTACCTCACTTATCATTTCTTTAATATTATCATTTTTCGGGGTGTGTCCCTTGACAATCGAAATCAACGCATCAACCGCATCGTCAAGATCGTCATTGATCACAATATAATCATATTCAACCGCACGTCTGATTTCGTCTTCGGCAATCAGCAGGCGCTTTTGTATCGCTTCTTCGTCCTCGGTGGCGCGCTTTCTCAGCCGCCTTTCGAGTTCCCTGACCGACGGCGGAAGAATAAAAATCTTCACCGCTTCCGGCATCAGTTTTCTGACAGATGCACCGCCCTGAACCTCAATGTTCAGAAAAACGGTTTCACCGTTACTGATGCGTTCTTTGATCGGCTGTGCGGGTGTTCCGTAATAATTGGAGCCGTATTTTGCATATTCAAGCATATCTCCGTTTGCAATGTGTTCGTGAAACTGCGCTTCGGAAACAAAGTAATAATCGACGCCGTCCGTCTCACTGCCCCTTTTACTCCTTGTTGTCATGGAAACGGAAAGAAACGCTTTTTCTCCTAACCGTTCGATCGCTTTGCTGATGACGGTGTCCTTTCCGCTTCCGGAGGGACCGGAGACTACGATTAACTGTCCTTTATTCATCTTCCTCTTCCTCTGCGTACATTTCATTATTTTCTCCGTTGAGACGATTGGCAACGGTTTCGGCTTGAAGATAGGACAAAATGACATGATCGCTGTCCGTAATGATAACGGCGCGTGTCCGTCGTCCCTGCGTTGCATCAATCAGACTGCCCTTTTCCTTACATTCCTGTATCAGGCGCTTGATCGGCGCCGAATCGGGATTGACGACGGCGATCAGTCTTGACGCATTGATCATATTTCCGAAACCGATATTGATCAGCTTCATAGTTATCACCTGTTATTCAATATTCTGAACCTGTTCTCTGATTTTTTCAACTTCTGCCTTGATGTCAATGACACGCTTGGCAATTTCAACGTCCTGAGCCTTGGAACCGATCGTGTTCGCCTCACGGTTGAACTCCTGAACAAGGAAGTCCATCTTTCGTCCGACCGCCTTGTCACTTTCAAGAAATTCCTTCATCTGCGAAATATGACTGCGAAGCCGGACGGTTTCTTCGGCAACGGCAATCTTATCGGCATAAACGGCCGCTTCAAGCAGGATTCGCTGTTCGTCGATCTGCGCCGTATCCAGAACGGTTTTCATTCTTTCAAGAA
>JBJFHV010000018.1:0-4252 GCA_051894015.1 Acutalibacteraceae bacterium
CAAACTCAATTTGCGAAGTATTTGTTGACGGTAAACTTGTGAAGCGACACGAGGGCGGCTATTCCGCTTTCAGGGTCGATCTTACCGAAAGCTTAAAAAAGGAAAGCCTGCTTGTTATCACTTGTGACAACGGCGAAAACGAGGAAGTCTATCCGCAGATGGCTGACTTTACGTTTTACGGCGGAATTTACCGTGATGTGAGCATCATCTGTGTTCCCGAGTCTCATTTTGAGCTTGAATATTACGGGACGCCCGGACTGAAAGTGACACCGGCGATCAACGGAAACGATGCCGAAATCGACTTTGAAGTCTATTTAAAAAATCAAACGCCGAATCAGACGGTACGATACAGTATACTCGATAAAGAAGGCAATCTTATCGAACAAAAACAAGAGCAGGAAAGCCGGGTAAGCTTTAACCTGAAAAATGTACATCTCTGGCACGGCAGAAAAGACCCGTATCTTTACACTGCCAAGGCCGAGCTGATCGATAACGGCAAAGTGATTGACGAAGTCATGACCCGTTTCGGCGTCAGAAGCTTTCAGATTGACCCCGACAACGGCTTTATTTTAAACGGTCGGGAATATCCGCTCAGAGGGGTTTCCCGTCATCAGGACAGATGGGGAAAAGGCAACGCCCTTTCAAAAGAGGACCACAAAGAAGATATGGCTTTGATCTATGAGCTCGGTGCAACGACCGTCCGTCTTGCCCACTATCAGCAGGATGAATATTTCTATGATCTTTGCGACGAATACGGCCTTGTTGTCTGGGCGGAAATTCCGTACATCTCAAAGCATATGCCGAACGGCAGAGAAAACACGGTTTCCCAGATGAAAGAGCTGATTATCCAGAACTACAACCACCCGTCCATCGTTGTCTGGGGCCTTTCAAATGAGATCACCATGCAGGGAAGCGACGAGGACTTGCTCGAAAACCACAGGATTTTAAACGACCTTGCTCATAAGCTTGACAAAACAAGACTGACCACGATCGCCTGCGTTTCTCCGTGTGACATCAACGACCCATACATCAAAATCCCCGATGTGGTATCGTATAACCATTATTTCGGCTGGTACGGCGGCGACACTTCGATGAACGGACCGTGGTTTGATAAATTCCATGCCGCTCACCCCGATATTCCGATCGGGTGCAGCGAATACGGCTGTGAGGCACTCAACTGGCATTCGTCCAACCCGACGCAGGGTGACTACACCGAAGAATATCAGGCTTACTACCACGAAGAACTGATCAAACAGCTTTACACAAGAAAGTACCTTTGGGCAACCCACGTCTGGAATATGTTTGACTTCGGCGCGGACGCCCGAAACGAGGGCGGCGAAAACGGTCAGAACCATAAAGGGCTCGTTACCTTTGACCGAAAATACAAAAAAGATTCATTTTACGCTTATAAGGCGTGGCTGTCCGACGTTCCGTTCGTCCATATCTGCGGCAAGCGATACGTCGAAAGGGCTGAAGCAACAACAAAAATCACCGTCTATTCCAATCAGAAAGAGGTCGAGCTCTTCGCAAACGGAGTGAGCCTCGGCAAAAAATCAAGTGATGTTCATTTCTTCTACTTCGACGTTCCGAATCAGGGAGAAACGAAGCTTGTTGCCGTCGCCGGGGACGAAAAAGACGAAAGCTTTATCAAAAAGGTCGAATCGTTCAACGAAAAATACCGACTCAAAGAAAAAGGAGCCGTTTTAAACTGGTTTGACATTATCGAACCGGAGGGCTACTTCTCGTTAAACGACAAAATCGGCGATATTATCGCAACGCCCGCAGGCGCTTCCCTGTTTTCATCAATTATGGCAAAACTGACCGCAGGAAAGGGCGGAAAGGATTTTGCCGGCTTTGAAATGAGTCAGGACATGATGAGTATGCTTTCGGGCTTTACGGTGCTCAGACTTTGCTCGATGCTCGGTATGATGAATATTGAACTGACAAAGGAACAGCTGCTTGACATGAACGCAAGACTCAACAAAATCAAAAAGCCGTAAATACCCATGCAGTGAAAAGCCGCCGGAAAGGATTTCCCTCCGGCGGCAAATTTTATTGTTCTGTTTTCTTTTCTTCGCCTGCTTTCTTTTTCAGGCTCACACTCGGACAAATCGCACCGTACGGACAAGCCTTGATGCAGTCACCGCAGCGGATACACTCCGGGTCGTTCGGCTTTTCATAGACCTTGATGTCCATTTTACATTCCTTTTGACACTTTCCGCATTTTGTACATTGATCATTGTCCACTTTATAGCGGTAAAAAGCGATCGGATTAAACACGGAATACACCGCACCGAGCGGACAAAGATAGCGGCAGAACGGACGGTAAACCACGACCGACAACAGCAGCAGAAAAACAAGCACCGCCGCTTTCCAGCCGAAAAGACCGCCCAGCGCGCCCCGGATTCCCTCATCGGCGGCGGCAAGAGGCAGTGCTCCGAAAAGCGTACCCGACGGGCAGATGTATTTACAGAACCACGGGCTTCCCTGCCCGATGATATCAAGAACCGTCAGCGGCAAAAGTACAACAAAAACGGCGAAGATCACATACTTCAGGTACTTGAGCCATTTGTCGCCCGGAAGCTTTTTCAGCTTTTTCGGAAACGGTATTTTATAAAGCAGATCCTGCACAAGACCGAACGGGCAAAGCCAGCCGCAAACAAACCGACCGAACACGGCGCCGAAAAACATCAGAAGACCGGCCACATAAAACGCAAACTTAAATTTCCGGTCGGAAAGCACCGCCTGTAACGAGCCTATAGGACACGAGCCCAACGCACCGGGACACGAATAGCAGTTGAGCCCCGGCACACAAAAGCTTTTGGTTTTCCCTTTAAAAATCTTTCCGCCGAAAAAGCCGTAAACATAGCCGTTTGTCAGCGCGGTATAGCAAAACTGAAAGACAGTACGAACATTTTTCTTAAGCTTTTTCAACATCTCAGCCAATTCCGATACACTCCAGACAAATATTGACCGCTTTTTTCAGTACCACCGCCGCTTCGCCACGCCATGCACCGACCGCCATAAAAACAACAGCGGTCACAACAGCGGCGATTGCAGGCAGATTTGATTTGATAAAGTTTTTCATGCTTACTCCATTGACGAAAGGACAGCGTCGATTTTTTCTTCCCAGCCGGCCTTATCCTTCGCGCCGACAACCGCCTTGTCAACGAAATTGCCCTCGCTGTCCACAAAATAAGTCGTCGGGAAAGCCGTCATATTTGACAAAATCACGCGGCAAAGCTCAATGTCGGGTATGATGTGCGTATAATCGGCTTTTGCGTCCTGAACAATACTTTTTGCGTCCTCAACAACCGCGGAATCAATCTGTGACTCCTGGTTATATACGTCACCGACAAGACCGATCACCTGAACGCCTTTCGCCTCATATTCCTTGGCAATTTCGCCTAAATGCGGAAGCTCTTCGATGCAGGGAGAGCAAAACGTGCCCCAGACGTTGACAACGGTCAGTTTTGCCTGTTTGAAAATTTCACTGTCTACTTCCTGACCGTCAAGAGTCTGACCCTTGAAGCTTTTGAAGTCGACCATCCCGGACTGACCCGTCGGGTCCTTCGTTGTCTGTACGGGAATATTTTCGGGTGCGGCGGTCGTGCCTTCGTCTTCGGAAAACTGTGAAGCGTTATCCGAAGCGGACGGATCAGCGTCCTCTCCTTTTGTACACGCGGTAAGGCACCCGCAAAGAAGCAAAACAAACACCAAAAGTAAAGATACACATTTTTTCATATACAAAACCTCCTTGATCTGACAAGACGGAAACAAGCAATCGGCCAGCCGCCTTATTTTGTTTCAGTATAGTTGATACTTCCCGACAAGTCAAGACCTTTCAGTCCGTTTTTCTGCGGGAAATTGACAGACGACAGTAAGAACAAAACAATTGATTTCTTATCCGGGATATGATAAAATGAAATGTAAATTTTTTCTTGTAAAGCCAAAGCAAAGGAGTTTTTAAATATGGACTTAAAAATGCTTGCAAGTCCGATGAAGATCGGAAACTGCGAAATAAAAAACCGTGTTGTCATGTCGCCGATGATGGTCGGCTTCGGTCAGTTCGACGGAACCCCGACCGAAAGAATGATGAACTACTATGAAGAGCGCGCAAAGGGCGGCACAGGCCTCATCATCACCGAAATTACGAGAGTGGACGACAAGACAGGCGCCGCCGCCTTCAATCAGCTTGCGGTCAGTCACGATTACCACATCGCACCGCTTGCCGAAATGGCAAAACGGATTC
>JBJFHV010000019.1:0-4247 GCA_051894015.1 Acutalibacteraceae bacterium
CTGAGGTGAAAAGACCGAAAGAAGAGAACACGAAAATACGCTTTGCACGAAGGCTTTTCAGCTGACGGCACACGTCAAGCATACTGTCACCGCTTGAAATCATGTCGTCAACAACGATAACGTCCTTACCTTCGACGTTGTCGCCGAGAAATTCGTGGGCAAGAATCGGATTTCTTCCGCCGACGGTTCTTGAGTAGTCTCTGCGTTTGTAGAACATACCAAGCTCAATTCCGAGAACCTGAGAATAGTATACACAACGTCCCATACCGCCCTCATCGGGAGAAATCATCATGGTACTGTCGGGGTTAAAATGAATGTCGTTTTTCACGCTTTTTGCAAGGGCCTTGATCATCTGGTAGTTAGGCGAAACGCTCTCGAAGCCGATCCGTATTGCGTTCTGAACTCTCGGGTCGTGTGCGTCAAAAGTGATGATGTTGCTGACGCCCATATTTTCAAGTTCCTGTAAGGCCAGCGCACAGTCAAGCGATTCACGCATGGTTCTCTTGTGCTGTCTGCCCTCGTAAAGCATGGGCATAATTACGGTGATTCGTCTTGCCTTGCCGGCACAGGCGGAGATGACTCTCTTCAGGTCGGCGAAATGGTTGTCGGGGCTCATCGGAAAATCAATCAGCTTACCGTCAGCGTCTCTTAAATCGTACATATTGTACGTTACGCTGTAATTGAAGCAGTCCGAGATAATAAAAAGATCATATCCTCTGATGGTTTCCTTGATAACCGCTTTGCCTTCACCGGTAGAAAATCTCGGAAATTCAACATCGATAAGATATGAGTCCTTCTGGTATCCGTCAAAATCGACAAGATCCTTGTGTTCATATTGTACATCCTTACGGCTTTGGGAAATAAAGTCGTTGACCTGTTGTGCAAATTGCTCCGTGCCTCTCATGGCAATAATGCCGAGTTTTCCCTGAGGAACAGAAGTCAGCGTTTTTCTCTTTTTGTTCGCCATCTTTTTCAACCTCCGACGTAAAGTATGGTATTATTTTACTTTTTTTAAAAAAGCTTTTCAATAGTTTTTAATAAATATCAGGTTAAAAATCTCATCATAAATCTGTCACATTTTTAGCTATTTTAACTAATATTGTCGATTATATATAGCTGCCCTCAATTGTTGCAACGACAAAATAATTTTCGTCCTTTTCTTTTATCTTTTCCTCAAGTGTTTCTTTTAATTCTTTTTCGCTTTTTTTGCAGTCAAAAGGCACCACCATGTCGAAAATAAGGTTGGTATGCGTCGGACCTTCCACAACTCTGAAATCGTGAATTTTAAAGTTTTCGTCCATTTCTTCAACAACGTTTACCGTCATATCCCGCAGAGCGTTGATCCGCTGATTATCAACGATAAGCGGATCAAGATGCGCCACAAGCTGAATCCCGAACCGGTCGAGAACCTCTTTTTCAATCAGGTCAATGACATCGTGCGCCTTGAGTATGTCTTCACTGGAAAGAATTTCGATATGTACCGACGCAAACATGCGGTTTTCACCATAAGAATGAATCATCAGATCGTGGATGCCCATTACACCGGGGTGCGACATGATGAACGTAATCAGTTCGTCCACAAGCTCTTTTGACGGCGGTGTACCGAGGATAATACCGATCGTTTCTTTCAGGATACCGTAACCGGAATACATAATGAACAGCGCGACGGCAATACCGAAGAATCCGTCCAGCGGAAGGGTAGTGAATTTGGATAAAATAAGAGCCAGGAGCGTAAAGGAAGTTGCCGTGATGTCGCCGATACTGTCCGCCACTACGGCTGTAAGAGCAGGGGAGTTGATCTTTTTTCCGAGATGCCGGTTAAAAAGAGCAAGCCAGAGCTTTCCGCCGATCGAAAGCAAAAGAACGATTACAGCGGGAATACTGAAAACGACCGGCTCAGGATTTCTGATTTTGTCGATTGATGACTTGATCAGCTCAAAGCCCATCATTTCAACGAAAAAGCCGACGATCAGAGCGGCAACATATTCGAGCCTGCCGTGACCGAACGGATGCTCCTTGTCAGGCTTCATGTTCGCCATTTTGAAACCGGCCAAAGTTACAATGCAGGAGCCGGCATCGGAAAGGTTGTTCAAAGCGTCACCGGTGATGGCGATGGAATGGCTGATGGTTCCGATGAGAAATTTTGCAGCCGTAAGTATGACGTTGACGATGATTCCGACGATTCCGCTTAAAAAACCGTACTTCTGTCTTACCGCTTCACTTTTTGTGTTTTTGTAGTCCTTGATAAACAGTTTAACCAAAAGTTCCGACATAACGGTTCCTCCGTTTAATTTTTGTTGTCAATAATGTGAACGTCAAGCTGATTGAACGGAATGTTGATGCCGTTTTTGTCAAAAGCGAGCTTGACCTTTTCCTGCATGGAAAAATAGACGTCCCAATAATCCGAGCTTTTGCACCATACCCTGACAATAAGCTCAACCGAGCTTTCGCCGTGCGTGCCGACAAAAACGTTCGGTTCGGGATCGGAGAGAATCTGTTCAACTGAGGAGATTGTACTTTTTAAAACGCCTTTGGCCTTTTCAATGTCGTCGGAGTAAGAAATCGAATAGCAAAGATCGACTCTTCTTTTGTCCTCAGCGGAAAAGTTTACAATTTCGTTTTTGGTCAGATGCGTATTCGGAATGACGACACGCTTGTTGTCAACGGTTGTGATCACCGTGTTCATGAAACGGATTTCATCAACAAAACCTGCCTGACCGGCAACCTCAATGTAGTCTCCGTTTTTAAACGGACGGTTCAGAAGAATCTGAATCCCGCTGGCAAACTGAGATACGCTGTCCTGCAAGCCTAAGCCGGCAGTAAGACCGGCCGCACCGAAAGCGGCAAGAATGGAATTGATGTTAAAGAACATGGAGATTGCCGTTAAAAGAAAAGCAGCTTTGATGATAACCGTGACAAATTTGTCAATAAACAGATAGACGGTCGGATCGACATTCCGGGCTTTCATGGTTTTGATGAGTATTTTTGAAATCAGCTTTGCCAGAAAGAAGCCGATGACAATTGTGGCAACGGCCAGTATCAGCGTTGGAAGCTTATCAAAAAACTTGTTGACAATATCCCATTCTTTCCAAAGGGTGCTGAAATTCCGCACAGCCTGTTCGGGTGAAACAAACTGTCCGTTCTTGTCGAGCATAGGGTTGGTGGTTGATGTCTGCTGAATCAGCTCGGTTGTGGTTTCGGTCGCAATTGATAGTATGTTCATGAAATTCACCTATTCTTAATTTTTGATAAGATATAAATTATATCATTACAGTGTCGTAATTTCAACAATTTTTGCACAGGATTTTTCTTGACTTTTCAATTCTTTGGTATATAATATGAAATTGAAATCCGTTTTCAAATTGGGGGAAGCGAAAATGTCCGAAACAGGCTACAAAACGCGGCAAAAGGCTGTAATTCTTGACCTTTTGAAAAAAAACAGTGACCGTGAATTCACGGTGGACGGTCTTGTCGAGCTGCTAAAGTCCGAAGCGTTCACGGTCGGACGCACGACGGTATACCGTTATCTTGACTATCTTGTCAAAAACGGTGACGTCAGAAAGTATGTTTCGGACAGTACAAGACAGGCGACGTTTCAATATATCGAACACAAGCACGAATGTGAGGCGCATATGCATCTGAAATGCATGAAATGCGGAAAGCTGATTCATTTAAGCTGTGACTTTATGAACGGCGTCAGTGAACATATTTTAAGTCATCACAATTTCAGAATTGATAATGCAAAGACGACGTTGCTCGGACTTTGTGAGGATTGTTACCGGAAGGAGAACGCGAATGGCGGTCATTGAATGTAAAAATGTTGTATTAAGCTATGAAAATACCGTCGTTGCAAGAAATCTGAGTTTCACGGTCAACGAGGGCGATTTTCTTTGTATTGTCGGCGAAAACGGAAGCGGAAAAAGTACGCTTGTCAAAGCGATACTCGGACTCAAAAGCGTGACGGACGGCGAACTCAATTTCGGAAAGGGCGTGACGGGTCGTCAGATCGGCTATCTTCCGCAGCAGACAACTGCGCAAAAGGATTTCCCGGCGAGTGTTTTTGAAGTGGTTTTGTCGGGTTGTCTTTCCGAAAAAAAGGGACTGTTTTATTCGAAAGAGAATAAGCAGACAGCACTTGATAATATGAAAAAGCTTGAGATCGAGCCGCTGAAAAACCGATGCTACCGTGAGCTTTCCGGCGGACAGCAGCAGCGTGTCCTTTTAGCAAGAGCACTTTGCGCCGCCAA
>JBJFHV010000020.1:0-4231 GCA_051894015.1 Acutalibacteraceae bacterium
ACGGCTCGGGCACTCAACTTTCAATTAAGTACCATGCACCCCGGGATTGGCGTCGTCACACGACCCCGGCATTGGTGTCGCCATGCGACCGCCTTGCGACCGACGCGACACACTCTTACCGATTTATACAGCAAAAGACCGCCTTCTGTCGGCGGTCCTTTGTGTTGGGGTGTGAGAGAAAGATATATGAACACACGCCTTGCGGCATGATGTCAGCTTTGTTTTACTGCCTGCTGTTTGTATGCTTCCGATTTCGGGATCACAATCTCGTATACAAAGCTGTCTTCTGTTTCGTTTTTCTTGAGGTTGGCGTTGATTCCGGCACTCTGCATGGTTTCCACGGCATTGTTGATTGTCTTCAAAAAGATTTTTACATCGCTGAAAAGCCGTTTGGTTGTTCGCTTCGGACTGTTTTTTTGCGCAATCAGGTCGTCTATGTACTTTTCGGCCTGTGTAACATTCATCTTTTTTTCGATAACTCTTTCCAGAACCGGTATCACGTCCTCCTCTTCGAGCTTTAAAAGTGCTCTCGCATGCCGTTCGGAAAGTCCGTTTTCAAGCAAAAGCTTCTGCGCTTTTTTCGGTAAATTCAACAGTCTGAGCTTGTTGGAAACCGTTGAAGGCGCTTTTCCGAGTCTTCGCGCCACCTCATCTTGCGATAAGCCAAACTCATTCATCAGTTTTTCAATTGCCAACCCTTCTTCAAAATATCCTAAGTTTTGCCGTTGGAGGTTTTCGATAAGCGAAAACACTGCCGATTTCAGTGCCGTAACATCAACAACAATGCACGGAACGACAACCATTCCGGCAAGCCTTGACGCACGAAGCCGTCTTTCGCCCGAAACCAATTCATATCCCTTGTCTGTTTCTCTTACCGTAATCGGCTGTAAAATGCCGTTCATTCTGATACTGATGGCAAGATTGACAAGCTCCTGCTGGTCGAAAACACGGCGCGGCTGGTTTGGATTCGGATATATTTTTTCGTTAGGTATCAAAAGAACCTGTCCTGCTGAGCGAGGCATATCTCCCGACATAATTTGTTTTTACACCCGGCTTTTCGGGTGCGGCTGCTCCTTTCTTAAAAGATAAACACAAAACTCTTCCCTTGTGCAATCCGATAGTAACACAACAGGAAGAGTTTGTCCAACGAAATCGTATTCTTTTTTTTGATAAAATTCCGGCTTTTTCGTCATTATTTGAGCGGGTATTTTGCGATTTTTGCCGAGGGGCGCGGATATTTTGGCGAAGTTTGCGAAATCTTTTTGATCATAATGATTGTTCTTTCGCCTGCATCGGCGAGTGTGAAAGCGTTTACCGCTTCAATCTTACCACCGAGAACGGCAATCGCCTTTTTCGCCCCGTCAATTTCTTCATCGGTTTTTGCACTTTTCATCGAAATAAAGCTTCCGCCTTTTCTAACGAACGGTAAGCAGTATTCGGAAAGCTCTCTCAAATTCGCAACTGCTCTTGCTGTTGCAAAATCAAACTGTTCGCGGTATTCTGCTCTTTTGGCGGCTTCTTCAGCTCTCGCATGAAGGATTTCCGCCTGTAACCCGAGGGCGGACAGGATATCTTCAATAACAGTCAGCTTCTTTTTTGTACTGTCAAGAAGCGTCAGCTTTATATCAGGCCGTGCGATCAGCATCGCAACACCGGGAAAACCTGCACCCGTTCCGACATCAATCACCCTTGCGTTTTGCGGTATCTCGGCATATCGGAACACAGCAAGACTGTCTGCAAAATGCTTGACGGTGATCCCCTCAGGATCGGTAATTGCCGTCAGATTGATCTTTTCGTTCCAGTCGACAAGCTTTTCGGCGTAAACAGCAAAGCGGTCAAGAGCAGTTTCGTCAAGCGCAACACCGAATCCTGCTACGGAATCTTTCAGTTTTTCTCTGCAAAAATAGCTGTTATCCATGGTTTCCTCCGTTTTTCTTCAGATAGATCATCAGCACCGAAATGTCCGCTGGGCTGACTCCCGAAATTCTTGACGCCTGACCGATGCTTTTCGGCTTGACCTTGTTCAGCTTTTCCTGCGCTTCCATACGAAGTCCGGTTATGGTAGTGTAATCCGTATTTTCGTCAAGCTTTTTCGCTTCCAACCGCCGCATTTCCTGCGCCTGTGCCAGCTGGCGGCGGATATATCCCTCGTATTTGATCTCGATTTCGACCTGCTCGAACACATCTTTCGGCAAAGCGGGTCTGTCTTTATCAAAATCGGCAAGTGCTTCATAGTCAAGCTGCGGACGTTTGATCAGGTCAATCAGTCTGCATCCCGTTTCAAGCGGCGATGTTTCACGTGAAACAAGTATGCGGTTGAGCTCCTCACTCGGGGCGACAGAGACCTTTTCAATCCGCTTTTTCTCGTTTTCGATCATTTCCAGCTTGCGATGAAGCCGCTGAAGCTTTTCTTCACTGACAAGTCCGACCTTGTAACCGATCTCAGTAAGGCGGATATCCGCGTTGTCCTGTCGGAGAATCAGACGGTATTCCGACCGGGAGGTCATCATACGGTAGGGGTCACTACAGCCTTTTGTAACAAGGTCATCAATCAACGTGCCGATATAAGAGCTTGCACGATCAAGAATCAACGGCTGTTCGCCTTTAATTTTAAGGGCGGCGTTCACACCGGCAACAAGACCCTGAGCCGCCGCTTCTTCATACCCGCTTGAGCCATTGAACTGACCGGCACCGAAAAGTCCGGGAAAATCTTTGAATTCAAGGGTAGCGTAAAGAGAAATCGGGTCAACGCAGTCATATTCAATGGCATACGCCGTTCTCATCACCTGCACATGCTCCAACCCGGGAATTGTCCGCAGAAAAGCAAGCTGAACATCCTCCGGTAAAGACGAGGACATACCCTGTAAGTACATTTCCTCGGTATTCAGTCCGCACGGCTCAATGAATAGTTGATGCCGTTTCTTTTCGCTGAAACGGACAATCTTATCCTCAATGCTCGGGCAATACCGGGGACCCACACCGTCAATTTTTCCGCCGTATAGAGGGGAGCGGTGCAGATTTTCAAGAATGATCTCTTTCGTTTTTTCGTTTGTATAGGTAATGTAACAGGGCAATATATTTTCCGGCTGATATTCACCGTCAAATGAGAACGGTACTATGTTTTCGTCTCCGTCCTGCCGTTCAAGGTTCGAAAAGTCAATGCTTCTGCGGTTGACTCTGGACGGTGTACCGGTTTTGAATCGTCTTGTCCGTACTCCGAGCGTTTTCAGGCTTTCGGCAAGTTCCGTTGAAGCAAACATACCGTCCGGTCCGCCGTTATACGACACATCACCGACATAAATGCGACCGCCGAGGAACGTACCGGTTGCAAGAATCACGCACGAAGCGTGATAAATCGCTTCCAGCCGGGTGACAAGCTCCCATTCGCCGTTTTCAAGACAGGTAAGCGACACAATTTCCGCTTGGACGATTTCCAATCCGTCCTGCATCTCCATCGTATGCTTCATATACTCGCTGTAACGCCTGCGGTCAATCTGCGCACGAAGCGAATGCACCGCCGGACCTTTGCCGAGGTTGAGCATACGGCTTTGAAGCGTGTTTGCATCAGCCGCTTTTCCCATCTCACCGCCGAGTGCATCAATCTCACGGACAAGGTGGCCTTTGCTCGTTCCGCCGATGGAAGGATTGCATGGCATATTGCCGACCCAGTCCATATTGATAGTAAATACACCGGTCGACACACCGAGACGCGCGGCGGCAAGACCGGCTTCAATGCCGGCATGACCGGCACCGATTACCACAACATCATATTTTTTAGCAAAGTATTTCATAGAGCATCACCGAAAAAGAAAAAGATTTGAACGAAAAAGTTTTCAACATTTTATGAATTCGTGTGGAAAATCCAGTGTAAAAATGTGAGTTTTTCATTGAATGGAAAGGTTTGAAATGACCTGAGATACGATAAAAATAAATCTATTCAACACAGAACGTAATTTCCGAAATCGCGCTATAATTGCTGTGATTGTTTCCATTTTAGCATTATAAAACATCAAATCTATATTGTTTTTGTGTAATTAGAATTAAAAGTCATGTCAGACTGAACGTAAGCTTTTGCGGTAAATTTTAGTTTGTCGGTCGCGTGGCGACTCCAATCCCGGGGTACACGGTGCTTTACGAAAACCGAGTGCCCGAGCAGTGAGTTGAGAGGTAATTTTTAGTTTAGCAGGACCCCTCTGTCAGCAGAGCTGACATCTCCCCTTTCAGGGGAGAA
>JBJFHV010000021.1:0-4198 GCA_051894015.1 Acutalibacteraceae bacterium
CTATCACAAAAACAATATCTGAACAAAAGGAACACGTTTGCGCTTTAACCTTCGCAAAAAGCAGAGGTTAAAGCGCATTTTATTTTGCGGATTTTGTGAAAATAAGCACGGATATTTTGCTGCGAATATGATTTATAAAAGCTGCCCCTTGCCGTATGATATAGGTGCAATAAAAAATTGCAAGACATCAAAAGGAAAGGCAGGAGAAACCCGTGATAAAAAAACAAATCGCTCGCTTCAGGGAAAAGCAGCAAGGCGAAAGCCATAATCAAAAAAAGCGGAAAAAACAACAATATCAATTCAGATAATCAAATGACAGGAGACGAAAAAAATGACAGACAATATTTTTTTGATTCAGATGATTTGCAATCAGACAGGTGAGGTTATCGAAACACTTGACGAACAGTTCGAAACCGAAGAAGAAGCACTGAATGCCGCCGAAGAATTGACCGAAGATTTCGCCGTAAGCTGTGAATCGCTCGGATTTTCCGACAGCCTTTTCGGCAAAGTCGGATTTGTGGCACAAGCAATTTAAAATAATGAAAAGCTGCTGTCCGGAATCCGACAGCAGCTTTCAGCAGCTTTTGTGACTAAATCACGGAAAATTCACGAAAAAAGGGCTAAACTATACTTGTAATAAAAAACAAGAAAGGATGTTGACCTATGTCAGTACTCAGTGTAACGAAAGATAATTTTGAATCCGTAAAGCAAAGCGAAAAGACCGTTCTTCTCGATTTTTATGCCGACTGGTGCGGTCCTTGCCGTATGGTGTCTCCCCTCGTTGACGAAATTGCCGAGGAATACTCCGAATACCTTGTCGGAAAAATCAACGTTGATGAAGAGGGCGAGCTTGCCGCCGCTTTCGGTGTCACCAGCATTCCGACTCTCGTTGTCATGAAAGACGGAAAAGTTGTTAATCAGTCCGCCGGAGCAAGACCGAAAAATCAGATTCTCGATATGCTGAAATAACGTAACAAAAGAAAGCGGGACGTCGGGTCAAAAGACTTACGTCCCGCAAAGTTTTTTCAGTTTTTTTCGGTTCAGTATTTTCACTCCGCCTCGTTTGAGTTCCACAATACCCTCAGCGGCAAAATATTTGAGCGTTCGAGAGACAACCTCTCGAGCGGAACCGATGTATTTTGCAATCTGTTCGTGCGTGAGCGTCACGGTATCGCTGCCGGTTCTTGCCGTTTCGTCCGAAAGAAAAATAGCAAGCCGTTTGTCCATACTCATAAATAAAATCTGCTGCATAACCCACATCACGTCCGAAAAGCGGCTGACTGCTGTTTCAAGGGCAAAAATTTTGATTTGCGGGTTGCGTTCGGAAACGGCGGAAAAAGCCGGACCGCTTATGATATAACATTCGCTGTTTTCCTCTGCGTCCACGAAAACATCAAACGTAACCGACTTTAAAACACACGAAGCCGAAAGCATACACATATCTCCGTCATGCAGACGGTAAAGCGTGACCTCCTTACCCTCGTCCGACAGCATATAAAGCCGCAGGCATCCGCTTCTTACAAAAATCACACCCGAACAGCCGTCACCGTCTTTGATAACCGTTCCTTTCGGATAGGACAGGGCAAGAGAGTGGTCACAGATATAGTCTTTTTCCTCTTCTGAGATATCCTTCCAGAAGGGGAATATCTTTTTATATACCGGCTCAAACATATTTCTGCTCATATATACTCCTGTAATTTGCTTTCTTCTCAGCAATTTGTTATATTTGTAAATTTGCAAAAATCCGATTCACCTTTTCCCGGTCAATCGGCATACGTTCGGGGCAGGTTCCGTCGTGCGGGTAAATTCCGTACAGCAAAACGTCGATAATACTGTCCATGATGACGGTGTTTTCCTCATACATCTGCTTTTGCTTGGCTTCGGACAAAAGATAGACGGAATTATTCACTAGGCAATTCATGACAACATAAGATTGCGCGACGTAAAACGCTCTTGAGACCGATTCGAAATACTGAAAATCCGGAGAGCCGTTTGAAACGGTGAAAACCTTTTTCAGAATTTTGATATTGTCTGCTTTTAATTTTTCATAAAGCTCACCGATTTCGCCTCTGAATCTCGGTATTTCATTTTTCGTGATCATCCAAAGAACGTCAATCGAGCCTTTTTTTCTTCTGAAAAAAACATTCCGGTGTTCAAAATAATCGTGAAGATTTTCCTGAAAGGTTTTGCTTTCATTCGGTGCAAAACGGCTGTTGTGCGCAGAAAACAGTTCTCCCGTATATTTGCAGCAGGCAAGAAACAAATCGTCTTTTCCTTTAAAATGATGAAACAGTTTACCCTTTGAAATGCTGTTATTGCGGCAGATATTGTTGATCACAGCGCCCTCGTATCCTCTTGCGGCAAATTCCTCTATGGCGGCATTGAGGATTTCTTCAACGCTTTGTCTGGTTCTTTCCTCCTGTTTCATAAAGCCACCTCCGTTCGTCGTATTCTTATTATACATCACCTTTTTTTCAAAGTCAACAAAAACAGACCGATATGTCAATATAAAAATAGACCGAATCAGTCTGTTTTTCGGAATTTTAACAATTTATTCTCAAAAAGTTTATGAATCACGGCAATTGATCCTTATAAAACGGAGTGATATCATATATGCAGATGATCGGTTAAAAACAAACCGATATCACAATTTCAGTTGGTCAAAAACAGACCGAACTCTATTTTCCGAAAGGAGTCAGAAAAATGAAAACCATGAAAAAGTCAGTCAGCCTACTTCTTGCTTTATGCATGATTGTGTCTTCCCTTGCGGTTTGCTTCTCGGCATTTGCTTCTGAAAGCAACAGCGAAAAAGCAAAGGAAAGCATAACAGCGCTTGCGGCTGATAAGACCAACATCAACACGGCCGCTCCGACGGATGAAGCGAAGCTTGAAGCTTACAACAACAAGCTTGCGCTTTATAACGTCTCCGTTGCCGACTACAAGGCGCTTACCGTCGAGGAAAAGGACGCCTTTGACATCATCTGCACGCTGAATTTACTCAAGGCCGTCACCGAAAGAGAAGCCTATGTCATCAAGACCGATTACGACAGCAAACTTCCCGCCGATGCAACAAGCAAGGACAAGATGACCGCCATTGAATCAAGAGTCAAGGCGACAGAACAGCTTGATGCGCTTCTCGGTGAGCATCCGACAAGAACGCAGGCACTTGAATTCGGTAACCAATACCTCGGTACCAAACACCTTTGTGCCGACGGAAAGACGATGCTTGCCGTGTCTTCCAACCTGAACTTCACAAAATATCCGGAATTGATTCCCTACGCCAAGGAATACATTGAGGCCTACAAAGCGGCTCCTCAGCTTGTCAGAATGTATCTTGACGGATACAGCGGCACATTTCTGTCTTATTCAGCCAACACAATAGGCGCCGTCTTTACCGATGTTGTCAAGCTGATCGGCAAAATCGACCTGTACGAAAATCCGTTTGACGGCGGAGAAAAGCCGGCTATCGTCAATAAAAAGCCGAACGCCAAAAACTTTGCCGGCGGCGTTAATGACCCGGAATACATAGCCGCTCTTGAGCTTTATCTCGCCGATAAAAAAGTATCTATGGAATATTCTCAGGCTGAAAAGCTTCACGAATATAATTTTTATCTTGAAGCCATTAAGGAACTCAAGGACGTCATTCCGGAAACCAAAACAGCCTGTGAGGTTGCGCTTACTCTCTATGACGGCTACTTTGATTTCGATAAAAACGGAAGCACTGAAAAAGCAAAGCTCGGCATGGACGCTTATAACGCCATGACAAGCGAATATGATGTTGCTTTTTATAAGAAATTAGGCTCCGTCTATGTATACTATCTGATTTATCTCAACTCAGCAAAGAACGATTACGCATACAGCAATCTTACCATCAGTCAGCTTTATGCAAAGTGCGAAGAAACCGCCGGTATGAGCATGATTGCCGACTTTGAAGAATGGGTCATGTCAGTTGACCTTTCAACCGTAGATAATGCAGTAGTGGCTCTTGCCGAGGATAAGTATGACGAGCTTCCGAAAGCCCTTCTTCCCAAGATTTCCGACGAAGCCTCCGCTCAATACAGCGCAATTCTCGCTCTTTATGACCCGGCAAAGCCGATGGTACCGTCGGAATACGGCTTTGAAAAAGAGCTTTCCGAATTTGTACCCGTAACCGGTCTTGCTTCCATTCCCGGTGTCAATAAGGCATTTAACATCGTTG
>JBJFHV010000022.1:0-4194 GCA_051894015.1 Acutalibacteraceae bacterium
TTTTATATTCCATGTTAACTGCCACTTGACACAGGCCTGATCAAATCAAAACAGTACCTGTATCGATTCCTTTTGTTAATTCTTTCGGGAAGCAAGACTTCTGGTCAGCTCTATCAAAAAGCCGTTATCCGGGAAGGCATCGAGCGATTGAATGGCTTTCTCAGTAAGCTCGTCGGCAATTTTCTGAGACTGATCAAGTCCGAGAAGTGCAACATAGGTTGACTTCCCGCTTTCCTTGTCGCTTCCGACCGGTTTTCCGAGTGTCGCTTCGTCAGCGGTTACATCGAGAATGTCATCAACAATCTGAAAGGCTTGTCCGAGACTTTCGGCATATTGAACCGCCGCACTTTTCTGTTCGTCGCTCCCCTTGCCGATTACGGTTCCCATGTAAGCCGCCGCCTTAATAAGAGCACCGGTTTTGAGAGAGTCCATCATGCGAAGTGTATCGATTGAGACGTTTTTATCTTCGCTTTTTAAGTCGATTACCTGTCCGCCGACCATTCCGCTGATTCCCGAACAGGCCGAGAGAGTTCGTAATGCTTCGGCACCACAGGCAGGATCCTTTCGCATTAATTCGGATTTTAAAGCATATTCAAAAGCATACGTCAAAAGCGCATCACCGGCAAGAAGGGCATAGCTTTCACCGTATTGAATATGGCATGAGGGCTTACCCCTTCGCATTGCGTCGTTGTCCATACAGGGAAGATCGTCATGAATCAGAGAATACGTATGGATCATTTCAACAGCACACGCAAACGGGAGCGCATCGTTAATATCACCGCCGCACATTCGGCAAAATTCGAGTGTTAAAACGGGCCGGATTCGTTTTCCGCCGTTCATAAGGCTGTATTGCATCGCTTCCGTTACAATCGGTTCCCCGTAAAAGCACTCCGGCAAACAGGACGATAGCTCGCGGTTAATAACGGAGATATACTCATCAAGACGACTGCTTTTATTCATCGGCTTCATCTCCGCTCATGTCAATTTGAGACAGTTCGGCGACCTTCTGCGCCGCCGCATTCAGACTTTTATTGC
Organism: Acutalibacteraceae bacterium; assembly: GCA_051894015.1. Lineage (GTDB taxonomy): Bacteria > Bacillota > Clostridia > Oscillospirales > Acutalibacteraceae > UBA6857. Next base: position 1,036 of record JBJFHV010000022.1, read on the forward strand.
AGTAAGCAATCAGGCGGACGCCTTCCTCATAAACCTTCATTGCCGTTTCCAGTTCATACTCCCCTTTTTCAAGGTCCGTTGTAATTTCTTCAAGACGCGAAAGCGCCGCATCAATCGTATATTTTTCCATTTTGTTATCCTTTCGGTTTTAATCGGTATTTTTTATCAATTCTTCGGTTTCCAATACAGTACATTCTATCAATCCGTCAGATACCCTGAGTTTTATCCGGTCCTGCGGTTTGACCTGCTTGACGGATTCAAGCGTATTTCCGTTTTCATCGCAGGCGATGCTGTAGCCTTTTGCTAAAATATTCAAAGGGCTGTACGATTCAAGCTTCAATGCCTGTTTTGATATTTCATTAGAATACTTCTCAAAAATTATGTGTACAGCGTGGGAAAGGCGCTGAGAGAAAATTTGTGTCTGTTTTGAATATAACTGTAAAGTCTTAATCGGACTTAAAGCGTTGATGGTTTTGTCAAGCGCCATCAAACGCATAAGTTTTTCGGAAATAATTTTATTGATACTGTCATTGAGAACATCGAAAGTCTTATCAAGAGAATATAAAAGCTCCCGGTAATCCGGTACGGCGAGTTCGGCGGCTGCCGATGGCGTCGGTGCTCTCAGATCCGCCACAAAATCGGAAATCGTATAGTCGGTTTCATGTCCCACGGCAGAGATAATCGGTGTGTCGCAATCATACACGGCATGGGCGACGATTTCTTCGTTGAAAGCCCAAAGATCTTCTATGGAACCTCCGCCGCGTCCGATAATTATGACATCACAGCTTTTTTCTTCGTCGAGTTTTTTAATGGCCTGACTGATCTGACCGGCCGAAGCATCTCCCTGAACCTGAACAGGTTCAAAAATTATCTTTGCCAAAGGATATCTTCTTGTCAGGACGGAAATAATGTCATGCACCGCCGCCCCGGTTTCCGAAGTGATTACTCCGATATGCTCGGGATATTTCGGAATCGACTTTTTATGAGATTCGTCAAACATTCCGGCCTGTGACAGCTTCATTTTCAGCTGTTCGAAAGCAAGATTCAGCGCCCCTTCACCGTCCGGTGCAATATCGTCAACATAAAGCTGATAAACGCCGTCTCTTTCGTAAACGGAAACGCTCCCTCTGATGATCACACGCATTCCGTTTTCAATTTCAAAGCGTACCCGTGACGCCGCCGATCGGAACATGACCGCTTTGATCGAACAGTTTTCATCTTTTAAAGTGAAATAAAAATGACCCGAGCGATAGTGATTGGTAAAATTCGAAATTTCACCGCTGATATAAATATTCTTTAATTTGTCGTCATAGTCAATAAGCGATTTGACATAGGTATTAATTTGCGTTACTGATAAAACAGTTGACATCTGAAGCCCTCGTTACTATTTATTTTTTAAATATCCTATTATGGCAACACCGGCCGCATTATCGCTTGAAAACTCAGCGGATGCAAAATAAGCCGGAAACCGACTGCTGATTTTTTCGCGGATAATCGTATTGGACATAACACCTCCGGAATAAACCAGCGGAAGCTGACCGTATTGTCCGAGCAGATATTCCGTCATTTTCTCAAGAGAAGCACAAATGGAATCAATGCAGTACCGTGCAACGTCTTGCTTAGAGCCGCCGTTGTCGATCATTTTCCGGCATTGATTTTCAATTCCCGACAAACTGCAGTTCCCGTTTTTGCTATACGGATGAATCTTATTTTTGGATTCTGAACGCTGTGCAAGCTTGTCTAGCATCGGTCCGCAGGGAAAATCAAGACCAAGCATCAGTCCGACTCTGTCAACGGCTTGTCCGGCTTTCAGATCAAGTGACTGCGCAACGACCGTGCACTTAAAAAGCTCCCGGATGTCCGGTTCCACAAGCAAGGCCTGGGTTGTTCCTCCCGAAAGATGAAAAGCGATAAACGGTTCATCCAGCAGATCAAGCCGTCCGCACGAATAAAGTGCCGCAACAATATGACCGTGTTGGTGGGATGTGGTATAAAACGGAGTACCGCACACTGTGCTGATGCTTTCGGCAGTATTGGCACCGACAAGAAAGCACGGCATATAGGAGCCTTCCTGTCTGCACGGAGCATTTGAAGCGCAAATGCAGTCCGGTCGGATTTCGTTTTCAAAGACACAGCGGAGCACATCATGGAGCTGAACGGTGTGATGAAACACAGCGTCGCTTTGCCGCAGTCCTTTTTCGCCGCTTTTCACAGGCAGAAGTTTCTTCGCTTGGATGACTCTGTTATCTTCCGGAAAATACAATGCCGCGGAAGTTGTATAATTGCTTGTGTCAATTCCGAGGCAAACCATTATTCGTTCACACTCTTTGAAACGGAACCAAGGACGCCGTTCACAAAGGAAGCGTCCTGTACCGTGGAATATTTTTTTGTAATTTCAACCGCCTCATTGATGGAAACCGAGACGGGAATGTCGTCCAAATAAAGAATTTCACAAACCGCAAGCCTTAAAACAGCAAGAGAAACCTTTGATATTCTTTTAATGTTCCATCCGACTAAGTTCTTTTCGATCATGTCGTCAATCTCTTCCTGCTTTTCGCCGACTTTCCCTGCGATCGCAAGAATATAGTCGTTCACGTCGAAAAACTCCGATTCTTCAGCCGATGAAACAATTTCATCAATACTGTCGTCAGGGCGGAAAAGCTTTTCAAATAAAACGATAAATGCTGTTTCTCTGGCTTCGTGTCTGGTCATAAGAAATCCTTTCGGTGCTGTGCACTTTTTACTTCATTGTTTTTATCGGACTTGCCGACAAATTGACATACTTTACATATTATACCACAAAATTTGATTCCTACAACTACTTTGCCTCAATTATTGTCAAATTTTCCGCAGAAATATTCGTATTTTTTTCAATAATTTCGGTTATTTGAAGGATAGTGGCTTCATCAAGTGAATTTTTTTGCATAATAACCTGAGCGGTATCATTGTTGATGATAACAATGCTGCTGCAGCCGGTTTTGGCGGTAATCAGACTTTCGCAGTCACTTTCTTTTTTCACTGCGTCTGTAAAGTCGGTCATCAGCTTTGTGATACGGTTCTTGCTCTCGGTGTCAAGATTTTCGCTGTTCATCAGTTTTTCAATCTGATTTTTGATTTCATCGTGCGCTTTAGTTTTATTGAGAGCGGCAGTCGCAAAAG
>JBJFHV010000023.1:0-4170 GCA_051894015.1 Acutalibacteraceae bacterium
CACCATAGCCATAAAAGGCATCGGCTTTAATCGGCGCAGCTCTTCTTCGGAAACTTCCGTTGAGTCGGGTACTTTTTTCTCTTCAAACCACTCCGGATACTTCTCTCGGAAGATGTTCAAAAGACGATATGCAATCGGTCTGTTGGAGCATACAATCATTGCTTTCTGAACTCTGTCAGGGTCGTTTTCACAAGACGAAACATAATGGTCGTGAATATCAACCGCAAGACGCTCCAAACGGGAGGGCTCACCGAGAATGACTTCCATTGAGCTCATCGCTTTTTTGCTCGCTTCGATATCCTCGGTTGTTGCACCGTCATCCGCGCACTTTTTGTAATACGCCTCAATCTGCTCCGCTTTTTCTTTATCCAGTAAGACTTTCGCAATACGAGGGTGGTATTTGATGGACACGGTAAGCCCGTCGGCAACCGCCTGATCCATTGTGTAGCGATCAATTTCTTCGCCGAAAGTCTGATAGGTTTCGGCAATCGGTGTGCCGGTAAAGCCGACAAAGGTCGCATTCGGCAACGCTTCTTTCAGCACTTTTGCATAAGGCTTAGACACCATCGCTTTCATATTGGCGTCCGCATCCTTGCTGAACTGAATTTTCCTCGAATGTTCAAGCTGTGTTCTGTGCGCTTCGTCCGAGAAACAAATGATATTGCTCCGGTCGTTTATCAGACCGATTTTGTCATCTTCTCTGTCGCAGAATTTCTGAATGGTACAAATATAGAAACCGCCGCTTTCACGGGAACGCAGCTCTTTTCGCAATATATCACGGTTCGGAACAACGGTAACTTCGCCGAGATTCAAAAATTCCTTACTTTTTGTAAACAGCTTTGCGCCCTGCTTCTGAAGCTCCTCCCGGTCAACAATCATAACGATTGTCGGGGAACCGATTTGCGGTATATCTGTGCAGCGTAAGGCAAGCTGACGGGCAAGAAATGCCATGGTATAGGTTTTGCCGCAGCCTGTTGCGCCGAAATAGGTGCCGCCCTTGCCGCTTTTTTCAACAACGGATTTCACAACGCTTTGTTTCAGAAGCCGGGCAGCAAAAAACTGCGGATAACGGCAGACGATTTCACGCTCTTCGCTGTCGTATTCGCTGTCCTGAAAATAAATATAATCGCGGAAAATTTCAAGAAATCTTTCGGGGCTGTACACACCTTTTATCATAGTCTGCACTTCGTCAAACGGCAGAGTGGAAACCTTGTCCCCGTCATTGACTCGCCGCCAGGCATAAAAATGCTCATAAGGCGTACGGACGGTGCCGAGGCGTGTTTTGTTTCCGTCGGAAATACAGGCAAGAGGGCAATAATGAAGTAAATGCGGAATATCCCGCCAATAACGGATATTGATCTGCTTCCACGCATCAAGAATAGTGGCTCTGTCATCCGCCGGGTTTTTCAGCTCAATGATACAAAGCGGCATGCCGTTGACAAACAGAAGAATATCCGGGCGACGGGTTTCCTTTTGTCCGTTGTTGGTGTATTCAACGGTGAACTGATTGACGGCACGGAATATATTATTTTCGGGAGTTTCAAAATCGATAAGATTTACCATACGGGCAAGACCGTTCTGCGGCGTAAACTGTACGCCGTCCACCATCCAGCCGTAAACCTTATGGAGGGTGGCAAAATCGCTTTCCGCACCGACAAGGCGTACGGTATCCATAATCTGACGGATTTCATCGGCAAGCAAATCCGGATTCGTCCTGCTTAAAAACTGCTCCATATCGTCCGTATATAAAACATCCCGTTTTGTATTACGCGGAATGCTGTTTCCGGCAAGATAGTGCCACCCCTCGTCCTCTAAAAACGAGAGAAACGCATATTCAAAATCCGATTCACAATAGTGACCGTTGTAGTTTTGTAATTTTGCCATTGCTTTTCAACCTCCGAGGTTTTGTTACCAACTATCAATTGCATCTATGGCATTTAATAATGATGACTTATATTTGTCATACGGAATACACAACAATTCAAATAGTATTTTTCGATATAGGAGACTTAGTTTCATTGAATAACGAATACAGTTTTTCCCGTCATAATATTTCTGTTGCCGCTTTTTTATGTGCATAATGCGCACGCGGCTTCCGATTGTTTTTTCGAGAAAGCTTGTGTAATCATTCTTTAATTCTTTACTAAATATATCTGTTCCAAAATGAGTGATAATAGTATCAAGACACATTTTCAGCGTCGTGCCACGCTCTCCCGGTGAAAGAGTTTGGCAATAGTATGTATTATCTTTTATCAATTCAACAAATGGTTCAGCTAATTCCACAAGAAAAGCCATATTCATATCAACAGGATTTCCGTTATCGGACAAGCTATACAAGAATACTTGGTATGAAATATCCATTTGTTCAAGCAGAAGTTTCCACTTCTTGAAAAGGTTTTCACAAAATACGTTACTGAAATCAAGTAGCCGCAGAAAATCATATCGGCAGAAATCTTTTGATGAATAATATGTAAGCCGGGTATTCATTAACTCCTTTGATTTGTCAATAAAGGGCTTGGTATCATTAGAGTTTTCCTTGAAAAACTCTATTTTTTCTATCGGATAAAACTTCCCGTCGAACAGCATCAACAATTTGTCGATAATTTGAAATATTTCGAATAATTTGTCACAGGCAACTTCACTTTCGGAAGAGATTGTGGTGATTCTTCTTCCGCTCTGCACAATGGAAACGGTTATCTTGTTGTCTGCAATGATTGCAGTTTGATAAAGATTTGCAAAAGCTTCGTTCACTTTTCCTTGTGTTACAGTCATTTGGTTACAAGAAAGAGTCATTTTCCGTCCTCCAACGACCCCCGAATCAGTATCGGGCAAATGTTTTTGATTTGAGCTTTTAATTGCTCGTTGATCTTTCTGCGAGTGATATATACATTAAATATATCTACGATTGCTTGTTGTGTTTTTTCGTCAGGGACAGGTAATTGCGTTTCATAAAATCTATCCAAATCAAGATTGGAACGAATACTTGAATCGCTTACGAACCATCCATGTCGGTCGCTTTCTTTTCGGGAGAACCACATCATAATGTATTCTTCAAGGATAGTTTCATCTCTGCATTCAAAAACTGTATATGCAGGTGAGATAATAATAGGCTTATCGTCCTTGTGGAGTGCAATTCTGATACACTCATCTCGTCCTGTCTGCATTCCTGAAAATGCAAACTGATTTTTCTTAACCAGTTTATATTTTTTTAAATCTACACCGTTAATATCAGCAACCGACGGCATAAATTGTTTTGTAATATTGATGCCCTGAACTTCTGTTATTTGTCCGTTTTCGTTACGATTATCAACCTCTTTCAAAAGATCGCCAACCGATTTGAAAGGCGTTTTGTGCTTGACTTCATCAATAAGAGCATCAAATGTAAGCTTCAAATCCTCCAGCCCACGCTCATAGCTCTGCTGATTGGCGACCATGGCATTGTAGATGTCAACATATTTTTGCTGTGTCCTGAATGGCGGTATCACCAGTTCCACTGCACAAATATCTTCCCAATTATAGAATTCAGTAGAACTGCCCCAAGAGTTTGTAATCACATATCGATCAAATTCCGAACGGTTAAAATACATATAAAGCCATTCCTCATTAAAAAGCTGTTTTGCTGATTCTTTAATTCGGAAAACAACATAATCCTCCGTACAGATTACCGGTTTATCTCCATCATTGTAAGCGATACTGAATTTACTGCCGTTTCTTGATGTTCTATGATTAAAGACAAACTCTCCCGGATAAACAATTTGGAATTTGCTCAAGTCTCGACCGTTGAGATCTGCTTTAGTTGTCATAAGTTGCTTAAGATTGTTAACACCGCGCACATCGTCAATTCCAAACGAAAGGGCTGTATTTTTTACCTCACGCAACTCAATGAAGTTACCGAGCTTACATTTACTCAATCCCATACCCAATCCCCCTGAAAGCATCCTCGAGCATCTTCTGCGACTGCTTTTCCTGCGCCAGCACATCACGCATTTCCTGCTGAATACGGCTCATTTCCGCATGGAAGTCAATCTCCAGATCATGGTCGATGAACTCAATATATTTGCTCGGAACAAGACTCCAGCCCTGCTTTTCAATTTCATCGATGCCGACACTGCGGTAAAGCTCGGGAACTTCGTACTTTGTGCCGTCTGTACCCTCGTTCTGCCATGTATG
>JBJFHV010000024.1:0-4165 GCA_051894015.1 Acutalibacteraceae bacterium
GATCCCGTAGGAGGCACAGGCATTCTGGAACCTTGCAATACCCTTTGCGAGCGTCGGAAGCGTGATCATGGAGCCGACCTTGTTGATGATTCGTCCCTGCGTCCGTTCGTTTTCCTCACCCTGAAGCACACCGCTGTGCCCGTCGGGATTGATACCGACAAGCTCGAGCATCTTTGTCGAAAGTGATGTGCTGTGACCGTCGATATTGTAAATGACTGCCGCCCGTCCGCCGCACCAGTCGTCGAGCTCTTCCTTAGTCGGCATCCGTCTTTCGTCAATCGCTGTCAGGATATAATTGTTACAGGCGATAACGGCATCTTCTTTCTGACCCGATACATAGCTTTTCAGGCGCTCTTCGACACCTTTGAGGGTATGCGGCTGAACGCCCTCGGCGGTGATTTCGCAGATATTAAAGCCCATCGCCATCACCGCAACCGTCAGAAGCATGTGCACATGCGCATCAATCAGGCACGGATAGACATGCTGTCCCTTCAGGTCAATCACCTTTGTATTTTTTCCGGGAACCGGGGCTTTTTCAGTCGGGTACAGTTCTTTGATGACGCCGTTTTCGGTAAGCATCGAGCTAAAAACCTCCGACTCGGTCCGTCCCGTATGGATCACGGCGTTCGTAAACAGCGTCTTTCTCATACCGGAACCACACTTCCCACCGCCATCAGGATATAGGCGGCAACAATCGCAAGCTCAAGCGGAAGTCCGCTTTTTTGAATCAGATTATGCTCGGGTGCTTCTTTGCGGGCGTTATGGTACGCCGGGACAACCATCACGGCAATCAGAATCGCAATCAGACCGCCGGCTGTCCGCATCAGCTCCATAAAGCCTGCGAGATTGAACAGCACCACAATAAGCGACGGCAGCGTTGCCAGAAGCCAGCTGATTTTCGTACCGGTATGAAGCATATCGCTTACGATACCGCCGAGAGCCAGCGACAGCGACCAATAGGTCGTCAGCATCGCAAGAATCGTGAAAAGACTGCCGATCACCTGCGCCCACAGTCCGATTCCCTGACTCCAGCCGACCATAGCAAGCTCGGTCACTTCGGTTGACGAAATCAGCGAACAGACGGAAATGACGAGAATCAGTAAAAACGTGTTGAACAGTCCGATAAAAACCGCTTTATGGATTTTCTTTTTGTCGCCGCCTAGTCCCTCTACCGCCTGCGGCACGGAGAAAAAGGCAGACATCGCAAACATCGCCAAGCCGTAATACGCAAGCGCATCGTTGACCGTTCCGGCAGAAAGGCTCAGCGGATTGCGGGCTTTGATAAAAGAAGCGACGGCAAGCACGCCGATGAGCCCGAAGATCACCGTCACGGCAATTTTTTCGGAAACGCCGACCGCCTTAAGTCCGAAGAGAACAACAGACGCCGCCACCGCATAGAAAAGAAGCTTCGCGGCAATCGGCGGTATCGGAAGAAGTCCGACGATGACCTCTTCGGCGCCGGAAATATACGCCGCAAGGTTTGTTACGAGAATCACCGCCATCAGCGTAAAGAAGATCACGGACAAGGGCTTTTTCCACTTTCCTCTGAAAAGAAAACGGTTCAGGCAGGAGATGATCTGACCGCCATTACCCTCTTTGAAAGCGATTTCCGCAATCATCAGATGAAGCACATAGCTTGCAAGAAGTGCCAGAATCAGAATCAATGTCGAGACGATAATTCCGTTTCGTGCCGCCATGTACGGCATACTCAGTACGCCTGCACCGATTCCGTAGCCCGTAATGATACAGGCGGCTTCCCATGTCGTCAATTGTTTTTTGTTGTTGCTCATTTTATTCCTCCCATCTTACCGGAAAGAACGCTTATCAGGTCTTTGACCGGCAGTTTTTTTCCTGCATATCCGACAGCCTGTAAAACAGGCAGGCTGTCCGTTTTGTACAACATTGTCCATTGCAGGCATTATACCACAACAAAGCCAAAATTGACAGATATTTTCCAAAGTTTCGTGTTTTTACCGCTTTTGGCCATGGATACACGAACTTTCCTTTACTTTTTTCCGCTTTCCTGTGCTCCATAAGATAATTCTTATACCTCTGGACTCCATACACCGATACGTATGTCTCCGTCTTGCGTCAGACACGGATTCGGAATGTTGTAATCACCGACTTTCCGGTATTTATACCGAAATTCGCAAAAGTATTAATCTGCACTCATTTCAAATTCTTCGTCATATTCAATCCTGACAAACTTCTTGCTGCCGACTTTTTCTGCACCCGCAAAAGCTATATGCCCGATACAGCCGACATAGTTTATCGTTTTATCGGCGTTTAAAGCGATTATGCTGTCCGTTTCTCTTTCAGTCGGTCTCACACCGTCACAAAAGGTAAATCCCTCATTTTCCGCCTGAAGTAAAAAAGCTTGGCAAAGCGAATCGGTTTTGAAATGAAGATAGATTCTGTTTTCTCTTTCGTTATATTCATCCAAAAGCGAACCGATTGTTTTCATCTGCGTACCTCCTTTCCGCTGTACTCATAAAAACGCACGCAATAAATAATTTTTCAGCCCGGAAACCTGTCCGCGCCGATTTCAGGCACAAAAAAGCTCCCATCGTCTGACAGGAGCTTAAAATTATCGTTTTCCCCCATCGTTCAAGCTTTAGCACCTTGCGTTTTTGCAGGTTGCTGTGCGGTCAGCGAGCTTGTCTCTCGCGCACTCTTTATGGTGGTTATATTTTACTCTTTGTATTCGCACTTGTCAAGCTGCAACCGGCAAAATCAGAAATTGAACCCGTTATAGCCCCAGTGTGAAACTTCTTCATACTTCACATAAATGCAGTCGGAACCGATGCCGAGCGTTTCGCTTATAATATTACATACCGTCTCAGTCATTTTGTCATACTGGGCGTCGCTTGCTTTTCCGAAAAGCGCAATATCAACAAAAGCAAGCTCTTTTCGGTTATCACCTTTGAACCACATACGGCAGTTGTCCTCGAAATTGAGCATCAGCCATTGTTCTCCCTTGCCAAGGCAGGTAATTGCCTTGCCTAATTCTGTTTTCAGCTTCGTCTCGGTTTCTTTTGAAACGGCAACGGTTGTTTTCGTGTTGATAAACGGCATATTTTAGCCCTCCTTAAGTTTGATAGTATAAATTTATCATACAGTGAATGAAAAATCCATAAAAAAAGCCAAAAAAATTGACCTTTTATAAAATTTGTGATACAATAATCAATCATTATACTGCGTGCAGTATGTGAAATACTATTTTTTTATTTTCGAAAGGAGTAACAATCCGTTATGGATGACCCCGGAAGTATTATCCTGAAACTCGTTTTACTGTTTGTTCTTGTTCTTGTCAACGCTTTTTTTGCGATGAGCGAAATTGCCATTATTTCGCTTAACGACAACGTGATTGAGAAAAAAGCCGAGGACGGCGATAAAAAGGCCCGCCAGATTATGAAGCTCACCGAAAACCCGAGCAACTTTCTTTCCACCATTCAGATCGGCGTAACCCTCGCAGGCTTTCTCACTTCGGCGTCCGCTTCCCAAAGCTTCGCGACCATGCTTGCAAACGCAATTTCAAAACTGAATCTTCCGATTCCGGCATCGGTTATCAGCGGTTTTTCCGTTGTTATTATTACGATTATCATGTCTTATTTTTCGCTTGTATTAGGCGAGCTTGCTCCGAAACGCATGGCAATGCAAAAGCCTGAAGCCGTTGCATACAAGGTTGTCGGAATTCTTCTTGTTGTCAAAAAGGTAACCTCTCCGTTCGTCAAGGTACTTTCCGCTTCAACAAACCTCATTGTCCGTCTGTTCGGCTTCGACCCGAATGCCGACGAGGAAGGCGTTACGGAAGAGGAAATCCGCATGATGGTTGATGTCGGTCAGGAAAAAGGTGTTATCGAGGATATTCAAAAGGAAATGATCGACAACATCTTTGAGTTCGACGATATTGACGTTTCGGATATCATGACGCACAGAACGGATATGTGCGCCGTTGAAGACACAGACACGCTTGAAGAAGTCGTTTCCATTTCGATTGAGTACGGATATTCACGAATACCGGTTTTCCACGAGGACCCCGACAACATTATCGGCATTATCTATATTAAAGACCTGCTCAAATATGTTTCCGGCTCACTCCCGAAAGATATCAAGCCTACCGACGTGATGCGTCAGGCTTATTATGTTCCGTTCAGCAAAAGCT
>JBJFHV010000025.1:0-4151 GCA_051894015.1 Acutalibacteraceae bacterium
AGGTCTTCACCGACATTTTCGGTGCAAACCGCAGCGGAATTCCGAGTATTCTGGTTCAGTTTATACAGCACGACGGCAAGATCGATTTCGGGATAAGGAGAAAACTCGAAAAAAAGGTGCTTGACCGATACTTGAAAGAATCTTATTATCAACATCGCTTAGGCTCGATAGAGATTGAAAAATGAAGAATTTTTGTACTTTAAACCGCTTCTGATGAACGCGGTTTCTTTTTTTGACTGATTTTTCCGGAAGATTTCTCTCTTCCTGTCTTAAAACTATTTTTTAAAACATTTTAAGCGGTTATTCTGTTGACTTTGCGGTGAAAAATATTGTACAATATATAGTAATTCTCTGTGACCGTTTTCAGGGAAAAATCGGCTTGCAGGCATCTGCCTGACAGCCGAAAATCAAAACAGGAGGTGGGTCCGAGTTGGATAACGGCGACAGTAGCCCTAAGGGGCGATTATGCAATTTTAAATCGATGGTGACCCACCGGGGCGAAAGCTGATCCCTGCGTGGCTTCGGCTCGCTTTTTAAACGGGTCATTCACCGATAGAAAGTCGGTGTAAAAATGGAAGAAAAAGATTTTGAGAGATTTTATTCTCTCATAGCAAACAATCAGCTCAAACAGCTGAAAAATGAACTGACTGAAATGGCTTATCCGGATATAGCCGAGTTCATCATGAGCATCGAGGACGAAAAAACCGTCGTCAAGGTGTTCCGTATTTTACCGAAGGATATTTCCGCCGATATTTTCGCTTATCTGGATTCCGACAGTCAGGAAATCATCGTACGACTCATTACCGACCGGGAAATCGAACGACTGATGGACGACCTTTACGTCGATGACGCCGTTGACTTTCTCGAAGAGGTTCCCGCGAATGTTGTCCGGCGTGTTCTTGCGAATACCGACAGCGAAACAAGAGAGATCATCAACCGCTTTTTGAAATATCCCGAAAACTGCGCCGGAAGCGTCATGACGATCGAAATGGTGGAGCTTCACGACCGTCTTACCGTCGGCGAAGCCATCAAAAATATCCGGCGTACCGGCGTGGATAAGGAGACGATCTATACCTGCTACGTTATCGACGATAAACGGCACCTTGTCGGAACGATTCCGCTTCGCCGCCTGATTTTAAACGATGAGGACGAATATCTGACGGATATCATGTCCGACGATGAGCAGCTCATCAGCGTCACGACCATGGACGATCAGGAGGACGTTGCCGCATTGGCGAAAAAGTACGACCTTTTGTCTGTACCCGTTGTCGACCGTGAAAACCGTCTTGTCGGCATCATTACGATCGACGATATCGTTGACATCATCGACGAAGAGGCCACCGAGGACTTCGAAAAGATGGCGAACCTTCGTCCGTCCGATGATGAATACCTGAAAACCAAAGTGCTCAAGCTTGCCAAAAACCGAATTCCTTGGCTGATGGTTCTAATGATCTCTTCAACGCTCACCGGTCAGATCATCGAGGGCTTTGAGTCGAAGCTTGCCGCCGTTGCGGGACTTACGGCGTGTATCCCGATGCTGATGGGTACCGGCGGTAACTCCGGCAGTCAGGTTTCAACCCTGATTATCCGCGGACTGGCCCTCGGCGAAATCAAGGTCAAGGACTATTTCAAGGTCCTTTGGAAAGAAATCCGCGTTTCGATCATGGTCGGCTTTGTTCTGGGCGTGGTCAATGCGCTTCGAATGTTTATCTTAAGAGCAACCATCGGAAATGACGCGTCCAACAGCGTTATCCTTGTTGTCAGTCTTTCCGTCTGGTGCGTTGTCATCGTTGCAAAAATCATGGGCTGTACGCTTCCGATTATTGCCAAGCTCTTGAAGCTTGACCCGGCGATGATGACCGGACCTATGATCAGTACGGTCGTTGACGCGATTTCACTTTTGATTTATTTTACCCTTGCCAACGCAATCATACCGTTTTAACGGAATCTCATTCGTTTGGAGGAATTAACTGTTGTTTAAAAAATTATGTTCGTTTATCAAAGGCTACTGGATTCTGACGATCCTGACGCCGATCCTCGTCTTTATCGATGCCATCATCGAAATCGAGCTTCCGAGCCTTATGGGCAACATTACGGATATCCTTTATACCATTGACGAGGGAAGCCGGAGCACGCTGAATTTAAAGCTTCTCCAGATGCTCGGATTTTGCCTTCTGACGCTTCTGATCGGCTATATTGCCGCAAGATGCAGTGCCATCGCCAGCATGGGCTTCAGCACAAACTTACGAGGTGCACTTTTCAACAAGGTTCAGGATCTTTCGTTCGAAAACATTGATAAAATCAAGATTTCGTCCCTGATTACGAGAATGACGAGCGACGTTTCGATGATCCAATCCATGTTCAGCAGTGTCCTTGTCTCTTTCATAAAAGGACCGTATATTCTGATTCTTGCGCTGATAAAAGCCGTTGAAAAAAGCGCCAAGCTTTCGCATGTGTTTTATATTGTCGTTCCGACGATTATTATTGTGCTGATCGTCATGGGCTTCATGCTCGTTCCGATGTTCAAAACCATGCTTGAAAAAACGGACAAGTTCAACGGAACCATCCGAGGCAACATCAACGGAATCCGTGTTGTAAAATCCTTTGTCCGTGAGGACTACGAAAAGGAAAAATTCGAGGACGCCAACATGGGTCTTGCCAAAGCGAACTTAAAGGCTCAAAAAATGGTGCTTATGCTCTCCCCCGCTCTCATGCTGATCATTTACGGCTGTATGGTCATGACGCTTTACCGCGGCAGTAAGCTGATTATCTTTGAGCCGGAAAGCGGACTTACCATCGGCGAGCTTACCGCTTTTACAACGTATATTTCTCAGGTTATCACATCTCTTATGACTGTTTTGATGGCTTTTGTTCAGATGATCATGGCAAGAGCATCCATCAAGCGTGTCGGTGAAATCTTCAACGCCGAGCCGACCGTCAAAGACGATGACGGCGACGAAAATGCAAAGGTTGAAAACGGAAGCATCGAATTTAAAAATGTTTCGTTCAAATATGATCTTGCGGCGGAAAAGAACATTCTCGAGAACGTAAGCTTTAAAATCGAAAGCGGCGAAACCATCGGTATTATCGGCGCTACGGGCAGCGCAAAATCAACGCTGATTCAGCTGATTCCGCGGCTTTACGACGTTACCGAGGGTGAAGTTCTGGTAAGCGGAAGAAACGTCAAGGATTATAAATTCCAGAATCTTCGCAACGAGGTTTCCATCGTTATGCAGCAAAATATCCTGTTTTCCGGAACGGTAAAGGACAATATCCGCTGGGGCAAGCTTGACGCAACCGACGACGAAATTGTTCACGCCGCCAAATGCGCGCAGGCCCACGATTTTATCATGGAAAAAGAAAATGGCTACGACACCGAGCTCGGCCACGGCGGAAACACCGTATCCGGCGGACAGAGACAGCGTCTTTGTATTGCGAGAGCACTGCTCAAAAAGCCGAAGATTCTTGTTTTCGACGATTCAACAAGCGCTGTTGACACCGCCACGGACAGCAAAATCAAGGCGGCGCTCAGAAACGATGAATTTGACGGAATCACAAAGATCATCATCGCACAGCGAATCACTTCGATTATGGACTGCGACCGTATCGTTGTCATTGACGATGGCAAGTTGAGCGGTATCGGAACCCATGACGAGCTGAAAAACGACAACGAGATTTATAAAGAGATCTTTATTTCACAGCAGGAAGGAGTGTTGGCACAATGAGCGAAAACAAGACTCCTTTGACCGAAAAGGAAGAAGAAATCAAGGCGGAACAAAATCCCGCCGAAAACGAAGAAGCGAAAAGAAACGAACAGCAGAAAGACGAAAAGAAAGCAAAATCCTCCAAACGCAGAAAGGGCAAAAAATCCGAAAAGCCCGAAAGCGAAATGACCGAGGAGGAAAAGAAGGAAGCTGCCAATAAAAAGAAAAACAAGCCGAAAGATGCAAAAGGTTCGGCCAAAAGACTGATCGGCTACATCACAAAGCAAAAAGTATGGCTGATCGTGGTTGCAGTGCTGGTTATCCTTTCAACCGTAGTCACAGTCTGCTCTTCGCTGATCATGAAGCCCGTTTACGAGGCGATTGAAAGCGTTTTGAAAGGTGCGGAAGCAAACGCCGCGTTTACCAAAATCACCCAAGCGCTTTTTG
>JBJFHV010000026.1:0-4140 GCA_051894015.1 Acutalibacteraceae bacterium
AGTCAGATTGCTTCTTTCATAAAGAAGAAAATAAACTAAAAGACATATTGTGGTGACAACAGACAAAACCCAGATGATCCACAAAAAAGCTTTGTCCCTTTTCTTTTCAAGACACGATATTCTGTAAAGCATAATGATGGCAAAAAACGGAACAAAGCACAGAACAGAAGCATAATGCACCAAAATTAAAATCCAAAAAAGCGGTATGATGAATATATTAAGCGGTTTATAATAAAGACAAATGAAAAACAAAACCGATACATACACCCAGTATACATCAAGCATGCCCAGCTGTATGATATACATGGAAAAAGTGCACGGTCCGGTTATAAAGAAAAGAAGAACGATAAGTGCTGTTTTTCTGAAGTCCGAAGGTACCTGAAGGATAAACTTTTCAAGAAAAACAGCAACAGCCGCAAACAGACACATCATAAGTATCGTTTCATATAATGAAACACGAAAATAACTGATCTCATCAAATAAAAAATTATAAATTGCACCGGGAAGAATTTTCGTACAAAATCCCATACTGAAATCAACAGCATGATAAGAATATGTGATTCCGTTGACTTCCCATAATCGGCAACGTCCCGGAACAATCAATCCATACAGCATAAGAAATGCAAAAAACACTATGGAATAGCGGTGATTTCTGCCAAATTCTTTTACTTTGTCTATTTCGACCCACTCCAATCTGATAAACAATCAATCGCTTAAGATTATTTCATTATCACCGTATATCGTATTGCCCCTGCGTCTGCCGTACCAGACCGTATGCTTGGCATATTCCGGAATATTTTCATATCGGACGTTCGGAACAATATTTAATACGATTTTCTTCTTCTTGACAGGTTCGTATCGTCCCTTGGATATATTTTTGAAATAATCATAAAAGTCGTATGAAAATTCGAATCTCATGCTTTCTTCAAACGGTTTTCTTACAACCATTTTCTGATATTGATAAAGCTGCTCAAAAATATCGACGTCAACATCAAACTGTTTCAAAAATACTGTCAATTCATCCATATAGTCATCATAATTGCTGACTATCTCAAGAAATGCTCCTTCTTCAAAGAACCAGGTAACATTCCCGAATTTCTCATTATAATAATTCCAGTCGCCCTCAAGTGAATGCTCATACTTACGCATAAAACCATTCCACAGCGTACCGAGTTTTCCGCTGCTGTTCAGAATGTACCGAAGCAAATCGGTGTAAAATTGAATATAAGAAGATTTCTTCTCATAATACAGATATATCGCAAAATATCTGAGAATACCCAAACTGTGAAAGCACTGGACACATATTGAAAAAAGATTCGCATAGACCCAATCGTCGCGGCTTAATGTTGCCGTTGAGCGAACAAGATATGAATACTCTTTCACTTCCTCATCGGTTTTCGGCGCACTGTGTATATGGTTAAAGGCAACCTTTATGATTTCGATTTTATGCTTTGCGATATATTCCGGTCTTGACAGCTCAGAGTTTGGCAATACTTCACAATGATAAACACTGATAGAATTATGCTGACCGTTTTCTAAAAGCTTGCATATTCCCTCGCAAAAGTTCTCCTTGGTTTCTCCCGGAAGACCCAAAATCAATTCTGAATAGGTCGGTATTCCGGCCTCGTTATACTTTTTCATAAGGGACGAGAAATGTTCCAATGTAAGATTTTTTCTTCCGATATGAACAAGAGCCTTCTCCGAGAGTGTTTGGTATGCCATGGTAGCACCTTTATCCATGCCCTCACTGTTTAACGCACTGCATATTTTAAAAACTCGCTCATCGCTGTTTTTTTCATAGCAGGGTCTGAACACTTCCGGATATCCGTTTCTTCTTTTGGCGTTTATTAATGCATTGGCGATGTCAAGGTCACGTTCAAACATGCCGAAATTTGAGTCGGCGCAAAAAACAATACGATATTTTATGTTCCGAAAGCCAATTGATTTCGGCCGTTATCTTCTCCATCGGGAAAAATCTCGTTTTTCTTCCGGAACACCAATCACAGTATGCACATGAATAAGGGCAGCCGCGGTTCGTTTCAAGTACAGCAAGAAAATCCAAATCAGGATTCTGCTGCATGATTTCGTCAAAAACACCTGTTAAATAAGGCGACGGATATTCGGAAATATCTTCATAGTACTTTCTCGGTGTTTTTTTGATGACTCCGTTGCTTCTGTAAGCGATATTCTCAACCTCGGATATTGAATCTGAATACAAATGATACAGCAAAGAGCTGAATGTTTCCTCGCCCTCTCCGAACATCAGAATATCGATATCATCTTCCTCTTCAAGAAGCCCGGCGTTTTCGTCAACACTCTGCCCGCCGAAAATTATAATACAGTCGGGATATTTCTTTTTTACAAGCCTTGCAAGCGCTTTATTATACTCCATATTCCAAACATTACAGGAAAACGCTGCAATATATGGATTCTTTATTTGTTCAACGGCAGTTTCAAGCTTCTCTCTCTCAAAAATAATGTTTGAGAATTCATATTTACTTTTAATCCAAGGATCTTTTTGGCAATATGCGATAATAGTACCTACTGCATACGGAAGGTACACCGAACCGTCAAATCCAAATCCAACTTGTACAAAACTGATATTATTCATTATTTTCTCCATACTGCCGAATAACCACAATTATTAACTCACAAAGATCATTCTTCGTAACTGATTTCAACGGTATAATGATTACTTGTGTAATCAGTTTCCCGTCTGTTTCTGCCAAACCACACTACTTCCCTTGCAAACGCAGGAAAAGAATGCACAACATTATTATCGTGAATCTTTAAGACGGTCTTTTTCCTTTTTAAATCAGCATAGCTATTGATGAATATGTTTTTAAAATAACTGTAAAAGTCAAATTGTGAAGTTATCACAACATCTTCCGTATCTATTTTTTTTATAATACTGTATTGATAAGAAAATAAAGCATCAACCGCATCACTGCTGCCGAATTCTGATTCAAAGAACTCTTTGACTTCAACATAAAATTTATCAAGATTTTTGTAAAATTCAAGAAAAATCAACTCGTCAAAGCCCCATAATACATCGTCAAGACCTTCACAGGTAGCAACAAGTTCATTTTTTCCGCTGATTATTCCAAAGCAAAGTTTACTTATTCTTGAATACACTTCATTAAGAACACTTCCTTCTTTTTCTTTGGAAAAAGAGATCAGACTGTTGTAAAAGTCATCATATTTAACACAATACTCATGCCTGCAATAAATTGCAACCGCGCGAAGCAAGCCCAGATTGTGAAGTCCCTGTATATAGGAGGCAAACAACAACGAGCGTGCCCATTCCTCCTGATTCATCGAAAACGTTGAGGTGATATACTCGGAATATTCCGTAATATCATCGTTCTCCTGATTCTTATTGGTATGAACCAGCCTAAACGGTACATGTGTACTTGTTATGCCGTATTTTTTTCTGTATTCCTTTTGCCCCATTTCTGCATTGGGAAGCAGTTCACAGGGGTAAACATTGATTACATAATGCTGACCGTTCTCGATAAGTGAGCAAACTCCGGCACAAAATGAATCATAGGTTTCACCGGGCAG
The DNA here is from genome assembly GCA_051894015.1 of Acutalibacteraceae bacterium. Lineage (GTDB taxonomy): Bacteria > Bacillota > Clostridia > Oscillospirales > Acutalibacteraceae > UBA6857. The sequence goes on from JBJFHV010000026.1 coordinate 3,565, forward strand.
ACCTAAAATCAACTCCGAATAAGTTAATATATTCAGATTGTTATATTTCTGCATCAGATCTTTAAAAAACTCACTTGAAATATTTTTTCTTCCCACATTTTTCAAAACGTCCGGATCCATGCTTTGAAATGAAATTGTCTGCGCTTTCGATAAGCCGTTTTCAAAAAATTTGGTTCCGATATTGAAAGTGAAATCCAGTCGGTTTTTTGTGAAATTAACTTTAAAAATCTTAGGATAGCCGTACTTTTTCTTGCTTTCAACAACGTAGTCGGCAATTACGGCATCACGGTCAAAAAGACAGAAGTTTCCGTCGGCACAATAAATGTATTCGATTTTGTGATCTTTGAACCAATCAATTTCCGCAAGAACACGTTCCATCGGAAACAACCGTACCTTTGACCTGAGCGAGCTCCAATCGCAAAAAGAGCATGAATTCGGACATCCCCTGTTTGTTTCAAATAAAACCGAAAAGTCAATATCGTCTTTCAGAATATCGTCAAATATGCCTTCAAGATACGGAGAAGGATAATCGGTACCGGTCTGGGGCACATATTCTGTCGTTATTATTGTTCCGCT
>JBJFHV010000027.1:0-4137 GCA_051894015.1 Acutalibacteraceae bacterium
CCCGGAGCATAACCCAAAAAAATCTTCAAATGTCCTCTTGCGCTGATTTTTTCTCTCGTTTCAATTTCTTTCAGAAGCTGCTGCGGGCCTTGCCGTGTTTCCTGCATATGCACACCTCCCGGGTCAATTTTATCACAAGAATACAAGATCATTAAATATGAAAGAGCATAAGTGTTTCTTCTATTTAATTATAGCACAGTATTGTTCCATTTTCCACTTAACAGTCAGCATTCATGCGCTGAACTTTCAAAGCTTTTCACGAGCTTTTCCGACAAAGTTTTTACATAAATACCCGTATCGTCCTTTTTCCATATCGCTGTACAAGCCATGCTTCCGGGCTCGAGCGGTTCAATCGGGGATCCGACACACGGACACAAAAGCTTACTCTTTACAACAAAAAAGCGGAATGTTTTCATCGTTTCATCAACTTCAGAAGAACCGTCCGTCAGAAAACCGAAGTCCAGATTCCCTTGCGAAAGACTTTTCTTTATATTTTCAGCCGCTGAGCAAAAAAAGTATACTTCACATTCGGGATACTTTTTACAGACGCTTTCAACAACAGGAATAATCTCTTCCGCCGTCATCGGATTTTCAAAAGCAATACGAAGACTGCTTTGTCCGGAAATTTCTTTCATTTTCCGTTGGTTGTTTTCCAAGGCTGCGTCCGTTTTTTTCATAATGAAAAAACCAAGCAGAAACACAGCGGCAACAACCAGTGCTAAAACTGCATATTTCATATTATCGACTTCTTTCTATATATGAAAACACTTTTGTACATCCTTTGTATTTCCGAGAACAAAAACAGTATCTCCCGACGAAAAGCTTGTGTACGGCGTAATGTTCATCTGCATGGTGCCTGACCGCTTAATCGCCATGATATTGATTCCGTACTTTCTGCGGACATCAACCTCTTCGACAGTTTTTCCGATCCATTTTCCGGGTACTGAGATTTCATAAATTGCATGGTCATTGTCAAGCTCGATATAGTCAAGAATATGATCGGCCGTGTAGCGTATGGCCGTCCAATAGGCAACCTGTTTTTCGGGATAGACGATTTCATCGGCACCGTTTCTCAAAAGAAACTTTGCGTGAACATCCCGTGCGGCACGGGACACCACGGTTCTTGCGCCGAGTTCTTTGAGAAGTGAGGTTGTTTCAAGCGAGCTTTGAAAATCGTCGCCGATAGCCACAATACAAACATCAAAGTTGTTGACACCCAAAGATTCCATAAATTCCTCGTTTGTTGCGTCTCCGATCTGAGCATTTGTAACATACGGTAAAACAGCATTAACCCTGTCCTCGTTTTTGTCCACTGCCATAATCTCGTGATGCATCTGATCAAGCTTAATCGCAATATGTCTGCCGAACCTTCCCAGACCAATTAATAATACCGATTTCATAGTGATTCTCCTTTAGACTGTCATGTATCGTCTTAACCGACCGTAATTTTTTCCTGAGGGTACTTTACGCCTTTGGTTACTTTTTGTGACAAAGCCGCAAATATGAGGGTAAGTCCTCCGACTCTTCCGAAGAACATAAGCAAAATTAAAATCAGCCGTGAAATCAAGCCAAGCTGTGCCGTGATTCCGAGCGAAAGTCCGACGGTACCGATTGCCGATGCGGTTTCAAACAGGCACGCAAGCAAAGGAAGATTCTCTACCCGGCTAATGATCATTGCGCCGCCGGCAAACAGGACAATATACATCAGAAAAATCGTCGCCGCATTTCTGACGGTGTCTTCGGCAATCCGCCGTTTAAAAAAATGCGTATGCTCTTTTTTGCTGAAAACGGACAAAGCCGAAGAAACCAGAACCGCAACCGTTGTCGTTTTCATTCCGCCCGCAGTTGATCCGGGCGACCCTCCGATCAGCATGAGAATTATGAGCATCAATTGTCCCGATTCGCTTATTTTTGTCAGATCCGCTGTATTAAATCCGGCTGTTCTCGGCGTAACAGACTGAAAAAGTGAACACAAGATCCGTTCACCCAACGGAAGCGATGTAAATTCAAAAAGGAAAAAGAAAACCGCAGGAACAACAAGAAGCAAAGCCGTAACGGCAAGAATCACCTTGCTTTGCATTCGGTACTTACGAAAACGCAGTTTATTGTTTTTGATATCCTCCCAAGTCAGAAATCCGATTCCTCCGATTATAATCAGCGCCATGACAATAAAATTCACAAAGGGCTGTGATGAATAAGACGCAAGAGAGGAAAACGGCTCTTTTGCGCCCATAAGATCAAATCCTGCATTACAAAAAGCCGAAACGGAATGGAAAAGAGAAAACCATATGCCTTTCGGAATTCCGAAGTCGCGGCAAAAAAACGGCATAAGCAAAGCCGCACCTGCAAGTTCGGTCAAAATCGTGATTTTCAGTATCAATTTTGTAAGCCGGACGATGCCGCCGACATGATGAGCGGATATCGCTTCCTGCATAGCGCTTCTTTGCATTAATCCGATTTTACGGCCTGAGATTGCCGCGGCAGACACCGCTACCGTTACGATTCCCATACCGCCGACCTGAATCAGAAGCAGAATAACACACTGACCGAACACCGACCAGTAAGTTGCTGTGTCCCTGACAACAAGTCCGGTAACGCAAACCGCAGAAGTTGCAGTAAACAAAGCGTCCGAAAACGAAGCGCACTTTCCGTCACGGGCGGCAAACGGAAGCGACAGCATCAGGCTGCCCAAAATAATAAGGGAAAGAAAGCCCAATATAATAATCTGAAACGATGTAATATGCTTATGTGTACTCTTTTGCTTTTGCAGCATAATATCTACCTGCGCTATCTTTATATCATCTTTTTGTCTTAATTCTATCTTAATCCGTATTAAGTACATATAAATAAAGCGCCGCAAGCATTAAGATTGCATAAAGATTATTTGCTCTTATTTTCTCTTATAACTTATGGCAATCTCTAAAAACTCCCGGCGTTTGGCATAGTGCACAAAAATACGCAGACATACTCTGCGTATTTCAAGGATTTTTAACGACAAAGACGGCATTAGTTGGGCATTATGACGAATGCCGGGATGTTTTTAGAGGTTGCCTTCTGTTTATTTTTCGGTTCTTTTTACCGGAATCCACATTTCCGAGTAATACTCCTCGTCAAGCGTTCCGTTTTGATACTTCTTCGGGTCGTCATACAGCTCGATGCAGTACCCAGCCGCGATTTCGTAGTCCTTACACGACGGAAGCCACTGAGAGAAGATGTAATCGTTCATCTTCCCCAAAGCATCGGGCATCTTTCCCTTGCACGGAAATACCGCCCAGGTGAATTCAGGAATGATTTCTGTAACCGCCCCGTCGGGAATCGCTTTCGCCGGGTCATAGTTATCAGCAATGAGATATTCAAACGTATCCGACTTGATGTCCTCGACGCGGTTGATGCCGTACATACTGCAAAAGTCTTTGGCTCTTCCGCTTGCAAAGTGTTCCGACCAGAACTTCGGCACTTCGGTCTTGGCATTCTCATAAGTAAAAGTGTCTTTAAAGCCCACTACGGTGAAAGCTGCTTTCTTGATGATCTTGTAGTCCATAGGATTACCGCCTTCCAATGAAATTTTGATTTTCAGCGGTGCGAACGACTTCAATACCGTGCCGTTCCGCTTCGCCGCCGCAGGAGTCACGCCGTGGAAACGGGTAAAAGCCTTTGTGAAGCTGTCGGGAGAATCATAGCCGTATTTTACCGCAAGATCAATCACCTTTACGTCCGAAAAAGCAAGCTCATTGCCGGCAAGTGAGAGTCTGCGTTTCCGGATATAATCGGACACGGTGAAGCCGCAAAGCAGACTGAAGCCCTTCTGAAAGTAAAAGGGAGACACTGCAATCTCTTTTGCAAGCTCTGCGACTGTTATGTCCTCGCAGATATTCACTTCTATGTATTCCACCGCTTCTTCAATTGCTTTTATCCAATCCATAACCTTACCTCCTGTGAACAAAGTATATCAGACTGAAAAGCGCTTTTCCCGACGTTTCTTGCTTTGTTTTGTCCAGGTATATGCCCGAAAAGGTGCTTTCTGCTCCCGGGGTGCACGGGGCTTGATTGAAAGCTAAGTGCCCGAGCCGTGAGCTAAGTAATAAATTTTAGTTTAGCGGTGTAAAAGCCGTCCCCTTTAGGGGAAGGTGGCGGCGT
>JBJFHV010000028.1:0-4135 GCA_051894015.1 Acutalibacteraceae bacterium
TGGGCGCTTGCCGAAGAGGGCGTGATGTTCGAAAACAATTTTACCTGTCAGCCGGTCTGCGGGCCGGCAAGAGCGTGTCTTCAGACAGGCGTTTATGCAACACAGTGCGGCTGTTACTGGAACGGTGTACCGCTTCCGGCGGATATGACGCCGCTTGCACATTATTTTAATGAGGCGGGCTATGATACGGCCTATATCGGAAAATGGCATCTTGCGTCCGATCGTGTCCCGGGTGTCGGCTGTCACTGCGAAAAGACTGCCGTGCCGAAAGAAAGACAGGGCGAATACCGCTATTGGCGCGCCGCCGATGTGCTGGAGTTTACGTCCCATGGCTATGACGGCTATGTGTTCGACGAGGACGGAAACCGGCTTGATTTTACCGGCTACCGTGCCGACTGCATCAATGATTTTGCGCTGGAGTATCTTGAAAAACGGGACAGTGACAAGCCGTTTTTCCTCTTTCTCAGTCAGCTTGAGCCGCATCATCAGAACGATCACCACACCTATGAGGGCTTCCGGGAAACGGTGGACAGCTTCAAAAATTACCCCCTGCCGTCTGACCTGACGTTTCTTGAGGGGGACTACGAGCAGATGTATCCGGACTATATTTCGGCGATCAACCGCCTTGACTATAATGTCGGGCGGCTTGTGGATAAGCTTCGGGAGCTCGGAATTTATGATGACACCGTGATTCTTTATACCTCCGACCACGGCAGTCACTTCAAAACCCGCAACGCCGAATACAAACGGTGCTGTCACGAAAGCGCGGTCCATACGCCGCTGATTATCAAAGGGGGCGGCTTTACAGGCGGCAAAAAGGAACAGAGACTGACGTCCCTGATCGACCTTCCGCCAACGCTGTTGTCGCTTGCGTCAATTCCGGTGCCGGATTCGTTCATGGGGGAGGATTTGACAAAACAGCTTGCAGACCCCGACCGGAAGCGGGACTGCGTGTTTATCCAGATCAGCGAAAGTCAGTGCGGACGGGCAATCCGCACCGAACGGTTCAAATACTCCGTGCGCTCCGCCGCGGCAAGCGGTTTTGCCGTCCATTCGGCAAAGGTGTATTTTGAGGATTATCTGTACGACTTGGAGCGTGATCCGGACGAAAAAGAAAACCTCGTCAAGGATCCGCAGTATAAGGAGTATCGCAGGAAGTTGAGAAAAAAGCTTGTTGAACAGATGGTTAAAGCCGGCGAGAAAGCCCCGGTGATTCTGCCTGCGGTTGTGAAAAAGGAAAAATAAATACAGTTCGGCTTTCAGCCGGAAAATGAAACGGACTTGCACTGCTGTCTTTCCTGCGGTGCAGGTCCGTTTGTCGGTTCGGGGCTTGTTCAGCATCTTTGTCATGGGATAAATAGAGAAAGAAGAGACTTTTTATCTGGTATTCGATAAAACAAACTTGAAAATTAATAAATAATTATTGACAAACGATAATATATGTGCTATTCTGTAACCGTAAATCAATACGGCTTTAAGGTGGAAGCAGATGAAACGGGCTATCAGAATTATATCTGCGGTTTTTCTGGCGTTGTCTTTGGTTGCCGGATTTTTTGCCGCTACGGTCAGTGTCAGAGCAAGAACGCTCGGCAAAAACATCGACACGGAGAACATCGGCGTTTTTGTGCCGGAGGGCATGGCGAACCGCTTTGCTGACCCGATGGCATTCAGCTTTGACGATTTCAGAATGTGGGAATATCGGCTGAACGACCGGGAGGTCGAAAGAATCGAAGACGACCTGCAAAACGGCGTATGGCAAAAGCCGACAAAAGAGGAGCTGGACGACGTTTTGTCCGAATTTTTCCTTGGCGGTCTGCCCGAAAAGCCGGAATTTTCCGATGAAGTTTATTTCTGTCTGCCTGACAACCCACAAAGCAAAGGCACTCGGCTGTTATTTATTTATGACGCTTCGGAGCGTACTTATCTTTGTGTGTCCATGAGTATATGAAAGGGGAGTGTTATATGAAAAAGCTGTTAATCAGTTTTGCTGTATTTTATGTGATCTTTTTGACGGTGATTTGCACTTTTCAAATCCCGTACAGTATTGTCACCAAGAAAACAGACACCATCATGCAACTTTGCAAGGATAACGAAAAAAGTGTTGCGGATTTTTACAATGCCCTGATAAACGCCCCCGACTTAAAGCCCGGAAGGTCTTATAGATTGGTAATCCGTGACAACAAGGTGATTTTGCAAACGTTTGAAGAGCTTACTGATATCGTTGACACGGAAAAAGATGTCAGCGGGCAATATATGAAATACTGGAGTGAGAACGAGTGGCTTCGGGAGGACGACGAGGTTTATGTTGAGAATTTCGCCGGAAATGAATATATCGAGCCGGGCAGCAGTATTATGCTCAAATATTGTTTTACTCAAAAGCTTTATAATCTTGAAAGAATCCTGAGAATTTATTACGGAGACGAAACCGCTTTTCTTGAGACGGATTATTATTCCTCAACCGGTGAACACTCTTACCATTATTTGACGGACAGCAAAAAGCTTTGCTATGATGTTGACACCTATTGGCTTAACGAGAAAGAAGTCAGGTTAGGTGTTTCTTCATGAACAGACACGCACAAAAAATCCGCCTTCCCCTGAGAAAGCGGATTTTTATTATGCTTGGCATTACGGCTTAAAACGTCCCTGTTTTCAGCACGCTCATAATAATTTTCGGCAGATTCTTCAGCGTCGTAAACAGCCATTCGGTTACGGCGTAATAGGCAAGATGAACAAATGACGGAACCACGTCGAGCGCATAGTCAAGCTCGCTTGTGGTGTTGTCGCCGTCAAAGGTCGCCGTATTTTTGCCGGTTTCCTTTTCGAGCGTCAGGCTGTCAATGTTTTTGAGACTGCCGGTTTCGTCCGAAAGAATGTATGCGTCAAGGGTGAGTGTACCGCCGTTGATGCTCACAGACGAGAAACAGCCGCCGACATTTTCGGGGTCGGTGCTTTGGTAATCCGTACCGTTCCAGTAGTTGCCGTAGCCGCTCTTCTGAACGGTGAGCGCATCAATAAAATCGGTGTTCAGATAGGTGCCGGCGGAAAAGTCACGGATTTCGTACCGCTTTGTTCCGGCGGTGCCGGCAAGAACGTAGCGTGTGCCCTCGCCGTCTTCGGCAACCGCATTGCCTTTCAAGGCTTTTGTGCGAAGATACATATGGTCGTGACCGGACATGACAAGATCAACCGAACATTCGTCAAGTACCGCCGTAAGAGACTCGGTCAGATACAGCGCATCGGGCCACTTGCCGTCCTTGCCGAGAGAATACGGAGACTTGTGCATGAAAACGATTTTCCAGTCCGCATCGGTCGAGTTCATGTCGTTTTTCAGCCAATCAAGCTGAACCTGAGAAATACTGAGCACATCGTTCGTGTTCAGAACGGCGAAATGCGCGTTCGCATAGTCAAATGAGTAGTTGACGCCGTTTAAGGTCTGTACGCTTTCGCTTGTGTCGAGGGCGAACATTTTGTCAAACCAATGCCATACGCCGAGACCGTCATGGTTGCCCGCAACAGGAACAAGCGTAGCGGCGGTGTTGTGACGCTCAAAGGCGGAAAAATAGCCGTTCCATTCTTCGTTCGTGCTGTCGTTGGTGAAGTCGCCGAGGTTGACGACAAAATCGGGGTCGGGGTTTGTCCCGAAAGCCGCATCGAGTACTTTTGCGGCTTCCTCGAAGTTCTCGGTACTGCTTGCCTGAACGTCGGCAACGCAAAGGAAGCTCAGACTGTTTCCGTCGTCGGTGCTGAATCTGCCCTCGGTGCTCCAATGCATTCCGTCTCCGACAAGATAAGTGTACACAGTGCCTGCCTTAAGACCGCTGACAGTCACCTTATGCATATACAGGCCTTCCCATTCTTCACACTGTACGTTTGTGAAAGAGAGGGTATCGCTTACGTCAGCATTGTTTTCAAAAATCCTGACAACACTATCGGTTTTCTCTTCGGTGTACCAGCAAAAGCCGCGCTGTGTCTTGCTGTCGCCGTTGACGGTGCAGGAGACTCTTGTGATTTGTCCGTTGTCTGTTTGAGCAAAAGCGCAGACGGCGCCCGAAGCGAGAATGAGGGCGAAACAAAGCAGTAAGGACAAAAGCTTTTTCATGTTCGTTTTCATGATTTCGTTTTCCTCCGTTCGGCT
>JBJFHV010000029.1:0-4117 GCA_051894015.1 Acutalibacteraceae bacterium
TATAAAAGGATTCTCCCCTGAAAGGGGAGATGTCACGAAGTGACAGAGGGGTCTTCACCACTAAACTAAAAAATACTGCACAACCTGCAGCCGCACGATGCGTGCCCTATAAAAACATATATTTGTATTTTAAAAATCATTTTAAAATAAATAAGATGTCGATTGCAAAGTGAAAGGAAGTTTTTTCTTATGCACTCCGACATCTGACGTCTAAAATCTAACATTAAGAAAATGGGGGTTAAAGAATGAGCAAAATTGTTGACGGCGTTCTCTCTGCTGTCGGGAAAAGCCGCGGCGGAGTCAACGTCTCTCATCACAAGAACACCGCCGAACTGCCGGTGGAGCGTATGCCGATTCCGAAAACCGTCGTGCTTCCCATGCAGCAAAGCATCGGAGCACCCTGTCAGCCGCTTGTCAAGGTCGGCGACACGGTGGCGGTCGGTCAGAAAATCGGCGACACCGACAAGTTTATGTCTGCACCGATTCATGCAACGGTTTCCGGTACGGTAACGGCTGTCGGTGACATCAAGCTGGCAAACGGTATGATTTCCAAGGCGGTTACAATCGAATCCGACGGCGAAATGAGACCTTACGAGGGAATCAAGCCGCCTGTTGTCACGAATAAGCAGGAGCTGATTCAGGCGGTTCGTGAATCGGGTCTTGTCGGTCTTGGCGGAGCGGGCTTTCCGACGCATGTCAAGCTGAACTATCCGGAGGACAAGAACGTAGATACCCTGATTATCAACGCCGCCGAATGTGAACCGTATATCACCGTTGACTACCGTGAATGTGTCGAAAACGGCGAAAACATTCTCGAGGGCGTTTATAAGCTTCAGGAGTTTTTCAAGTTCAAGCAGGTGATCATCGCCATTGAGGACAATAAGCCCAAGGCGTTCAAGGTGCTCAAGGAAATCGCCGATAAGGATAATATGGACGGCGATGTTGTCAAGCTCATGACGCTCAAGTCACGTTATCCGCAGGGCGCCGAAAAAATGATGGTGCTTTCCGCAACGGGACGTAAGGTGCCGCCCGGAAAACTGCCTGCCGATGTCGGCTGTGTTGTGATGAATGTCGCTTCGGTCGCGTTTGTCGGACGGTATCTCAAGACCGGCAAGCCGCTCATCAGCCGTTCGATTACGGTTGACGGTACGGCGATCAAGCAGCCGAAAAATCTTCGTGTGCCGATCGGTACGAATTTACAGGATATTATTGATTACTGCGGCGGCTTTATCAAAGAGCCGAGAAAGATCATCTTCGGCGGCCCGATGATGGGTGTTGCGATCTGTGACACCAATGCGCCTCTCTGTAAGCAGAACAACGCGCTTCTTGCTTTTGCCGACAGCAGTGACATTGTCAAAAAAGAAAGAGACTGTATCCGCTGCGGACGCTGTGTTGATGTTTGTCCGATGAGTCTGATGCCGACGCTGATTGAGCGCTTCGCCAAGATCAAAGATGTTGATTCTCTCAAGCACAGCGGCGTTATGGTCTGCATGGAATGCGGCTCGTGTGCCTATACCTGTCCGTCAGGAAGACCCCTTGTTCAGTACATGAGACTCGCCAAGCAGATTTTAAGAGAGGAGAGTGCAAAATAATGGCAAAAAAACTTACGGTCAGTGCTTCTCCGCACGCCCATTCGAATGTGACAACAACGGGCATCATGCTTGACGTAATTATTGCGCTGGCGCCCGCACTTGTCATGTCTGTTGTTTACTTCGGAGCAAGAGCGATTGTCCTTGCCGCCGTTACGGTCGGTACAGCTGTTCTCTCTGAATACCTTTCAAGAAAGGTGATGAAGCGTTCGAACACCATAGGGGATCTGAGCGCTATTGTCACGGGTCTTATTCTCGCATTGAATCTCCCGGCTACGCTTCCGCTGTGGATGGCGGCGCTCGGCAGTGTGATCGCCATTGTTGTCGTCAAGCAGATGTTCGGCGGCATCGGTCAGAACTTCGTCAACCCCGCCATGATGGCAAGAATTATCCTGATGGTGTCCTTCCCGACCGCCATGGCAAAATGGGTCGTTCCGTTCTCGAACTGCTGGTCGCCCGACGCGGTGACCGCCGCGACACCGATGGCTTCTCTTGCTGCGGTCGAGGGCGGAAACGTTGCGGCTGTTGAAGCGCTTCCGACCTTAAAGGAAATGCTTTTAGGCCTTCACGGCGGCTCAATGGGTGAGGTTTGTTCGCTCGCTCTGATTGCCGGCGGACTGTATCTTCTTGTTCGTCACGTCATTTCACCGGCCATTCCGTTTTCGTTCATCGGTACGGTTGCGGCCTTTATGCTGATTGCCGGTAAGGGCAACCTTGAGTTTGTTGCGTATCAGCTTTTGGGCGGCGGTCTGATGCTCGGTGCGTTCTTCATGGCGACCGACTACACGACTTCCCCGATCAATCTCAAAGGACGCATCATCTTCGGTATCGGCTGCGGTCTGATTACCTCGGTGATAAGGCTCTTCGGCTCACTTCCCGAGGGCGTATCGTTCTCGATCATCTTAATGAATATTCTTGTTCCGCATATCGAACATCTGACAACCTCCCGTCCGTTCGGTGAGGTCAAGGAAAAGAAAGAGAAAAAGAGTAAAAAGGAGGCGGCGGTATGAAAAAGAAAATGAATCCGAAGGATATCCTCGTTCCTGCCGTTATGCTTCTTGTGATCTGCCTTGTCACGACGGTTCTGCTTGCGCTGACGAACTCGGTTACGAAAGCGAAGATTGCGCAGAACGCCGCCGACAAGGAAACGTCAAGCCGTGCCGAAGTACTCCCGGATGCGACCGAATTTTCCGAGGTTACAACCGATGAAGAAAAAGGCGTCACTTACTGCGAGGGTAAAAACGCAAGCGGAGAAAGCGTCGGCTATGTCTTTACCTCGAGTGCAAAGGGCTACGGCGGAGACGTAAGCGTCATGACGGGCGTCGGCCCGGACGGAAAAATTACCGGGGTAACGATTCTTTCCCACGGGGAAACCCCGGGTCTCGGTGCGAACTCAACAAAGCCGGAATTTCGCGACAGATTTATCGGTAAGAGCGGCGAGCTTGTCGTCAACAAGACTTCGAACGACGGTCAGAACATTCAGGCAATCACCGCCGCAACCATCACTTCAAAGGCCGTTGTTGCCGCTGTCAACGACGCTTTGAGTGTATTCAATGAAGTATCGGGAGGTGCAAACAATGGCTGAGAAAAAAAGCTTAGGAAAAGAATTTTCAAAAGGTATTCTTGCCGAAAACCCGGTTTTACGGCTTGTTCTCGGAACCTGTCCGACGCTTGCAACTTCCACGTCGGTTCAAAGTGCGCTCGGAATGGGTCTTGCCGCTTCGATCGTACTTGTCTGCTCGAATATTGCGATTTCCGCGCTTCGTAAGATCATTCCCGAAAAGGTCAGAATCCCGGCGTATATTGTTATCATCGCTTCGTTTGTTACCATTGTACAGATGGTGGTCAAGGCATTTGCTCCTGAGCTTGACGAACAGTTAGGCGTGTATCTTCCGCTGATCGTTGTTAACTGCATCATCTTAGGACGTGCCGAAGCGTTCGCAAGCAAGAACCCGGTTTTAGCTTCCGCCGTTGACGGACTCGGAATGGGTGTCGGCTTTACAACGGCTCTCTTCCTGATGAGCTCCGTGCGTGAAATCCTCGGAGCCGGCTCCTTCCTCGGCATGAGCATTCCGTTCCTTTCCCGGAACCCGATTCTGATCTTCATTCTTCCTCCGGGAGGCTTCTTCGTGTTTGGTATCCTGATGGCGGTTGTCAATCGCTTCGCCGAAAAGAAGGGCAAGCCCAGAGCGGAACTTCGCGGCTGTGAAGCCTGTCCGATGGCGCAAAGCTGCAAGCTTCATTCCTGTGAAAAGACCGAAGAAAAAGCGGAGGTGAGCGCATAATGGAAATGACAAAAGGACTGATTTCAATTCTGCTTACGGCAATCCTGACCCAGAACTTTGTTCTTTCAAAGTTCCTCGGTATCTGTCCGTTCCTCGGCGTTTCAAAAAAGCTGAACACCGCCGCCGGAATGAGCGCCGCCGTTATCTTCGTTATGGCGCTTGCAACGGCTGTAACGTACCCGATCAACACGCTGCTTGTCAAGTTTGACCTTGAATATCTTCAGACGATCGTCTTTATTCTCG
>JBJFHV010000030.1:0-4113 GCA_051894015.1 Acutalibacteraceae bacterium
CCTTTATATTAATTTGGAGCTTTATTTTACCACTTTAAAGCAACGATGTCAACACTTCCTGAAAGATTTATTAAAAAAGGATGCAGTCATAAGACCGCATCCTTTATCGATCACTTTCGTGACATCAGTTGTAATATCTTGCGTCCGGATTCTTACAGCACTTGAACTCACCGACAAGCATCTTGATGATCTTATGGAAGAAGCGGAAGATTGTCGGCCACAAGCCGTCTCTGTGGCAGGTGCAGGTGCACTTGTCAACTTTAATCGTCGGAACCTTGCTCATATCAATAGAGCCATCCTCATTTACAGTAACGTCAGCAGTTACCGTATCAACATCTTCGCCGGAAATTACAATCGTGTAATCCTTTGCTTCTTCAACAACAAGCGTAACCTTGCCATTCTGATCCGTTACACCGGAAGTTACAAAATTGCCCTTGTCATAAAGAGATACGGTTGCGCCCTGAACAGGATCGCCGTCCTGATCAACAAGCGTGATGTTGATGAAGATATAATCCTTATCCGGAAGAACCTCTGTCTTGGTTTCGCCGCAGCGGTCACACTGATACTTAATGTAGCCGTCTTCATCGAAGGTCGGTTCCTTGGATTCAATAACAATCCAATTATGTCCGAGAGGCTTGCCGGTGCTTACGGTGTAGCTGAAGCCGCAGTCACAAGTATAAGTTGTGCCGGCACCGTGCGTACAGTCTGCCTCGGTCTTTGCGGTTGTGTAAGTATGATCAACCTTCTTGAACTTAGCGGTTACATAAAGGTCTTCGGAAACATTTGAAGTATCTCTTGACCAGCCGTCGAATACATAGTGACCGTAATCGTCATACTTGGTAAGAGGTTCGGGAACGATATCACAAGTTACGCTCTGACCGGCTTCAACATTCTTGAATACCTTAACAACATGATCAGAGTCGATTGCAAAGACAACCGTGAAGGTCTTGAGCGTTGCGGTGAAGCAAGCCTTGAAGCTGATGTTTCCGGTAATCTTCACCTTTGTCGGGTCAATCTTCGCGTCGGTATCATCATCAGCAAGAGCCCAGTGACTGAAGGTGTAGATATAGCTTGCATCTTCTGCCTTTGTCGGGTCAGCCGGAAGCTGATCGGCGGTGAGATACTGACCATACTTGAGATAGCCTACCGTCTTAACGGTCTTATCGCCGTTGAGGAAGGTTGCGGAGAAGATTGTCGTGTCGAGAATCTTTTCGCCGCAGCGGTTACAGATCAGATAGTAACCGGTTTCATCCTCGACGTGTGCGGCATCGGTCAGGTCATGGCCGAGAGCAGGAGCGGTTTCCTTGTCATAGGTATAACCGCAGGTGCAGGTATAGGTCGTGATTTCCGGCTTCGTACAATCAGCGTTCTGCTTGATACTCGGTGTGCCGGTATGGGCGATCGCCGTGAAGATCGGGTTGACATAGAGATCTTTCTGTACGTCTGTGATATCCGTGTTCCACTTCTGGAAGGTATAGTGGTAAACGCTGTCATGAGCCTTGGTTACGTTGGTCGGTGCGAGATCGGTTGCATCGCTGCCGGCCTGAACCTTAACGGTCTTGATAATGTTTTCAGCATCATAAGCGAATACAACATTGTACTCCCTGAGCTTCTTGCTGTATGCGGCAACAAGTTCGAGATCGCCTGTGATCTTAATATCAAACGAAGCGGTGCTGTCCTCAGCGTCCGGAGCTTTCCAGCCTGCGAAGGTGTAGTTATACATCGAATCGGAGGCCTTGTCGGGTCCGTTTTCAATGGTTAGGGTATCACCGTAATGCTGATAGCCGACCTTCTTGAACTGGGTTGTGCCGTCTTCTTTATAAAGGGTTACGGTGTAGTTGATGTATCTTTCTGCATAAACAGCGTAAACGTTCATGTTGCCGGTGACCGTGATCGGCATGGCAATTTCGTTGCCTTCAGCGTCTGCCCAGTGGTCAAACGTATATTTGTACGTTGCGTCAGCCGCCTTGGTCGGAGTTACGAGGTCAGCAGCCGTAATGGTTTCGCCGGTGAGAAGCTCAGTCTTCTGATCGAGCTGAGTGGTCTTATCTTCATCGAAGAAGGTTACAGTGAACTTCTCAACGGGATCAACGTAATTGTCCTTGTATTCATCGCCGCAGCGTGCGCACTTGTAAAGGGTGTAGCCCTGTTCGGTCTGGGTCGGTTCAACAACCGTTGCAATATACTTGTGGCCAAGTGCCGGAATCTGTTCTTGTTTCTGAACTTCTGTTGTATCGCAGTTTGCACAGTACTGAACCTGAGTTCCCTCATCCGTACAGGTTGCCGGAACGGTGACTACCCATTCGCCGCTTGCGGTATGGCCGGTTGCGGGAACAGGATCATAAGTCTGGGTTACACCGCAGTAACGGCAGGTTCTTGTGGTGTAGCCTTCCTCCGTGCAGGTCGGCTTTGTGACAACCGGACGGTACCACTTGTGGCCGTTTTCGGTGTCAACCGGGATTTCCTCGTAAATCGTGTCGGAGCACTTCGAGCAAACCTTATGCTTGGAGCCGGTAGCCTTACAGGTTGCCGCTTCGTCGATAATCCAATCGCCGTAGCTGTGTTCGCCGGTTGTACTTGCCGGGTCATCATAAACTACCTTGGTTTCGCCGCAGCCGTTAAGACATACATACGTATTATATCCGTTTTCAGTACAGGTCGGATTTGTGTAAATCGGTGTACCGCTGAAGTCGTGACCGAGAGCCGGAATTACTTCGCTGGCTGTTTCATTGCCGCAAAGCGTACATCTGTCAAATGTTCTTCCTTCTTCTGTGCAGGTAGCGGCAATTGTATAAGCTTTATACTTATGCTCACCGACAATTTCAAAAACAGCCTTGGTAGTGTTGCCGCCGTTATCAGTTGCGATGACTTCGTGAAGTCCTGCCGCAGTAACGGTTAAGCTATTCGTGATTTCTTCGCCGTCGAGCGTGATGGAAGCAACGCCTTTGTCATCGGTTACCTTGACGGTCGCGTCAAGGCAGTGCTTGCTCTTGTACATATGCGCACTTGTGACTTCGATTTCCGGAGCGACTGCGTCATAGTAGAACGCACCGGTTCTTGCATACGAGGTGTTGCCGTTGCGGTCAACTGCTTTTGCGTATACGATATAGGTTTCGCCGTTGGTGAGACCGAGGTTGCCGAGTCTGCCGGATGCGTTTGCTTCCTTAACTTCGCCGTCGACCTGAGTGTAGTCATAGCGGACATTCCAGTCAGCATCAGCGATTGAAGCCGGGTCAATTTCAGCGGTCTGAACGCTGTAAGAAATAGTCGCTACGCCTGCGCCCTTGTCGGCAAGCGGATTGTACTTGCTTCTTTCTGCTTTATCGTCGGCGTTGAAGATGATAGCCGTTGTCGGGGAAGCTTCGAATACTTCGCCAAAATCGGTGGTGTTCTGATCCCAGTTACGCTGACCGATATAACTCTTGATGGTCGGTGCCTGTGTATCTTCGATAACGGGAATTGCAACTGTCCAGGTTCTGCCGCAGGAGCACTCTTCAATGCCTTCACCTTCGTCGAAGAAGGTCGGGGGAGTAGTAACCTCGGTAAGAATCGGATTATGCTTTTCGGTCTTATATGTAGCCTTCAGCTTGAGATCCGTTGTAAGAACAGCAGGAACATCAGAGCCGTCATCAAACATGACCCACTTGTCAAACGCAACGTGGTTGCCGTCTCTGGCTTCGTCACCTTCGGAAACGGGGCCGTCGCCGAGAAGGTCAGCGTCAATTGCGGTGTCATAAGCCGCCTTGAAGCTCCTGTAAAGCTCACCGTCTGCATCATAAAGTTCAATCGTGCAGACCGAAGCGGCCTGTTCAAAGACTGCCTTGTAAGTGCCGTTTCCGGTGATTCTGTCGCCGCGCTTATACATCTCGCCGGTGTCAACGTTCTGCCATCCGGAAAGAATCCATGAATAGCCAGTTGCGGGAGCACCTGCCGCGATCGGAGTCGGGTCGGTCGTCGGAGCAAGAATTCTTGCATTATAGGTGTAGTTTTCTTTCTTGTAAAGAGAACCGTCGTCGTTGAGCCACTGGATCTGATAATAGATGTAGGACTTCTTATAGGTTGCGGTGTAGGTAGCGTCGCCCTTACATTTTGCCGAAACATCGGTATCCCATG
>JBJFHV010000031.1:0-4104 GCA_051894015.1 Acutalibacteraceae bacterium
AAAAAACAGCAAAATTTCTTTTACAAACGGCAGACACTCGTATTGGAGAAAATCAGAATCTTTTGTATTTCTGCAATACAAAAGCATCATAAAGGCGAGCTCCAACGCAGAGCAATAATAGTAGCGGATATATGTATTGAGCGTTGTTCCATCCGGCAGCCCGTCTCTTTTGAAGCCGTAGTTGGAATCGGCATACGCCGCAAAAACACTTAAGGTTTCAGGAAAAAATGCACCCTTGTGCCCGAAATACTTTTCCGTCCTGTATTTTGCAAAATCAAGGTTGTCTAAATAAAGCCGGAAAAACGGAAGCATGAAATCGTAATCGCCCGAAAACAACATAGCCCAGTAAATCAGCCTTGTATTCTGGAACCAATAATAGCCGCCCCACAATCGGTAATCATAATTTTCGCTGTTATGGGGAGAGGGCTGACAGGTGAATATAGAACCGTTAAACTTTACGGGGAACCGTCCCTTTCCGGCGCAGAGATTCATGTACCTTTGCAAAATATAGCCTTGCGTAATTCTTTCGGCTTTTTTGCTTCCCGAAATATAGACATAGCTTTTTTCCCAGACGGATTTCCAATAGGCTTTGTGCTTGTCAATGTCACTTTCGGGGATTTCCTTGATTTTTTGTATCCATTCTTCAGCGGTTTCACAGGTGAGGGAATGCACGGTGATGGATAAATGCTTCACGCCTTGTTTTGCGGTAAGCGTGTTTTCATCGGCATACATATCGTCACAATAAGCAAGAAAGCCGAAAGTAAGTCCTGTCAGGAAATCCGATTTGTTCGGATAATCGGCAAGATGCTGATGCTCGAGGCTGAAATGATAAAGAGAGGTTGTATTTTCGTGCATCTGCCCGATTGCTGATTTTCCGTCAATAAAAACGGTGTCGCTGTCCTCGGTACAGTCAAATCCGATGTCCTCATCTGCTCCACAGTTTAACTGATAATTACTGCGGTCATTATGGGCAAGATCTTCCGGCTTTGCTCTGTAATTCACAATTTCAAGACACAGCTTATCTGCATACTTTCCGTCAACATCAATTTTATATATGGGCTTATAGGCGTCCGCATAAATTTGTACGCGGATGTTTTCGTTCTGGATTTTCAATATGCCCTCATTCAGAACGAGATGAAAATTAAGGTTTTCATTCAGAACGCCTTTCGGGAATTTCAGCCGGATATACCCTGTTTTCAAAAGGCGGTGCAGACGGCTGAACGCATCTGTTTTGGAAAGCAGAACGCAAACGACATTTTCATCAGCCCAAATATTGGCTCCTAAGTCGCCGTTGCCGATTGGAATAGATTGCATAGCATTTCTCATAAGACCTTTGTATCTGAAATCATAGCGCGAGGCGGTATTCAAGGCTTTCTGAACAATTGTTTTTTTCATGTTTTCTATATTCACGGAGCTTTTGACTTCATGTCGTTCAGACAACTGAATATCTCCGATTTCTCCTTGTCATATTCTATATGAACAGACTATCATAACGAAGCCATGCTGTCAAGTGTCGATATCCGATCGCTTTAGAGAGGTGAAACATCATTTTCTATGATCAGACGGAACAGAAATTTTCCTTGCCGATATTTCCAAAGGTACATACGTTCAGTGCATCAAGCAGCCGGAAAGAGCCTTGATAAAAGCCGTGAAATCCTCTTCGGAAAGTGAGATTCCATAGAAGCTCTGCGTCATCAAGAACGGTTTGCTGTTCGCTGTTTTTATAGTTTTCGGGCAAACGGGTGATAACAATGATGCTGACACCGTTCAATGTCGCTTGATATAATATCCCGGCTTGTACTGTGAATGATGACGGATATATTGCGAAGAAATAAGCGGAAACGCAGCTTTCAGCTACACATACGATGACGAAAGAATCACCGAAATCAAAAAGAACGGTGAACTCCGTCAGAGCTATGCTTATGACGATGAGGGTCATCTTATCCGTGAAAACACATTTACAAAGCACATTGCCGTTCAAATTCTTGACATCTTTCCTGTTATAGTATAAAATATAATAATCGTATACTGCGACTTTATTGTTAAGAGAAAGGAGATTTTCCAATGATTTTTACCAATCCGGGAAATGTGTTCCATTTGCAAACGGAGAAAACAAGCTATATTTTCCGAGCCATGCCGTCCGGTCATCTCGAAAGCCTTTACTACGGAAAAAGAATCAGAAACTGTGAGGACTTCACTTTCCTTTTTGATAAGCACGAATGCGGCTGGTCCAACGGTACCGCCTATTCGCAGGACGACACCACACTTTCACTCGATCATATCGCATTGGAGTATTCCTCTTACGGAAAGGGTGACTACCGTCTGCCCGCCGTTCAGATCACCTCGGCCGACGACAACTTCACGACGGATTTTCTTTTCAAATCCGCCGCCGTTACCGCTGTCAAGCCCGACCTTCAGGGACTCCCGTCCAGCTACGGCGAATCACAGACGCTGACCGTCATTCTTGAAGATAAATACTTAAAAAGTCAGCTTCATCTTTTTTACACCGTTTTCAGCGAGTGCAACGTCATCACAAGAAGCGTACGGCTTTACAACAAAGGCGACAAACCGTTTACAGTCAAGTCACTGATGAGTATGCAGATTGACCTTGACGCCGGCGATTATACCATGCTCACCTTTGACGGTTCGTGGGCAAGAGAACGGTACAAAAACGAACATAAGCTCACCTCGGGCGAATTTTCTGTCGGTTCCATCTGCGGCGCAAGCTCCAACCGGCACAACCCGTTCTTCGCTCTCAAAAAAGGCGAATGTGATGAGCAAAAGGGTGAATGCTATGGCTTCAACCTTGTATATTCGGGCAACCACATCGCCCGCACCGAGGTTGCACCGCACGGTACGCTCCGGGTTCAGAACGGAATCAATCCGTT
Source organism: Acutalibacteraceae bacterium (assembly GCA_051894015.1). Taxonomy (GTDB): domain Bacteria; phylum Bacillota; class Clostridia; order Oscillospirales; family Acutalibacteraceae; genus UBA6857. Next base: position 2,889 of record JBJFHV010000031.1, read on the forward strand.
CGAATTTGAATGGCTTCTCTCCCCCGGCGAATTTTTTGACACGCCCGAAAGCGTGATGACCTTCTCGCATGAGGGTCTCAACGGCATGAGCCACAATATGCACGCCTTTGTCAAGGAACACATTGTCAGAGGCTATTGGAAAAACAGAGAGCGTCCGATCCTCGTCAACAACTGGGAAGCCACCTACTTCAGCTTCACCGAAAAGAAAATCGTTGAAATTGCCAAAGCCGCCAAACAGCTCGGTGCTGAGATGTTCGTCCTTGACGACGGTTGGTTCGGCAAGCGCAACAATGACAAGTCCTCTCTTGGCGATTGGTATATCAATAAGAAGAAGCTTCCGTCGGGCATTGACGGCCTGTCCCGTCAGATCAATAACCTCGGCTTGAAATTCGGTCTCTGGGTCGAGCCGGAAATGATCTCCCCCGACAGCGACCTGTACCGTGCTCACCCCGACTGGGCAGTCACGACTGACCTTTATACGCCGTCTCAGGGCAGAAATCAGCTGATTCTTGACCTGACAAGACAGGACGTCAGAGATTATCTCATCAATACCATGACCGACGTTTTCCGTTACGGTCATATCGAATACATCAAGTGGGACTATAACCGTCAGTTCTCCGACGTATTCTCACGCCGCAAGGGTGCAAGAAGCGGCGAATTCTTCCACCGCTACATTTTGGGTCTTTACGAGATCTGGAGCGCACTGACCGAAAAATTCCCCGAAATTCTTTTCGAGGCCTGCTCAAGCGGCGGCAACCGCTTTGACCTGGGTACGTTCTGCTATATGCCGCAGTGCTGGACAAGCGACAACACCGACGCGCTTGACCGCGTTCATATTCAGTCGGGCACTTCCTACGGCTATCCGCAGTCGGTTATGACGATGCACGTCTCCGCCTCCCCGTCTTTTGCAAACTTCAGACCCTCCTCGGTCGAGGATCGCTTCAACGTTGCCGCTTTCGGACTGCTGGGCTATGAGCTTGACGTTACGCAGCTTTCAAAGTTCGACAAAGCCGCTGTGGTCAAGCAAATCGAATACTACAAGCAGCACAGAAAGCTGCTTCAGTTCGGTACGTTCAGTCGTATCGGCGATTTCTTCACAAGCGATATCGCAAAATGGCAGATCACATCAGAGGACAAGAAAGAATCCATGATGGGCTACTTCGTCAACCGGGTCAAGCCGAACTCCGGAAACGATTCGATCCGATTCGTTGATCTC